>CAMFIW010000183.1 GCA_945952355.1 uncultured Phenylobacterium sp.
ATCATGCCTAGTCTCGTGGGCTCGGAGATGTGTATAAGAGACAGCCTTGTGGCTGATCGCCGAGGACAGGCGTTCAGCAGGGTGGTCTTGCCCGAGCCGGTGCCGCCGGAGATGACGGTCGAAGTCCGCGCCTTGATCGCGCCGTGCAGGAAGTCGGCGACGCAGGTGGGCATGGCGCCCACCTCGACCAGCTTCTCCAGGGTGTAGGGCTTCTTCGAGAACTTCCGGATCGACACGCAGGCGCCGTCGATGGCGATGGGAGCGATCGCGGCGTTCACGCGGCTGCCGTCGGGCAGGCGGGCGTCGACCATCGGCTGGCTCTCGTCGATGCGACGGCCCACGCCGGCCACGATGCGGTTGACGATGCGCAGCAGGTGATCGTTGTCGCGGAACTTGACCGGGGTGACCTCGAGCTCGCCGCGCCGCTCGATATAAACCTGATAAGGGCCGTTGATCAGGATATCGGCGATGCTGTCGTCCTTGAGCAGCGGCTCGATGGGCCCAAGGCCGGTCATCTCGTCGATGACCGAGAGGCCGAGGGCGTCGAGTTCCTGGGCGTTCAGAACCAGCCGCTCGGCGCGGGCGAACTCCGCGACCATGGGCAGCACCTGGCGGCGCAGGGCGTCCTGGTCGAGCTTCTCCAGCTTGGAGAGGTCGAGTTCCTCGATGAGCTGGGCGTGCAGCTTGAGCTTCACGTCGAGAAGCTGGGCCTCCGCGGACTTGGCCTCCGGCGCGGTCGCGCCGGGGGGCTTGGACGGAGTCTTGCGCGTCTCGGCGGCGATGGCGTCGGGGCCGGCGGTCGATACAACCTCTGTGTCCGGCGCGGGCTCGGCCGCGTTTGAGGGCTTGAGCAGGAACCGTCCCATCCTATTTCGCGCCCTTCGTGCGACTAGAGGGATCGGGGGGGAGATGTGCGAACCCCTGGTGAGGCAGGTTCATCAAGCGGCCCTCGTCGTCTGGAGCGGGGCGCGGGCGAGCAGGCGCTCGACCAGCCCCTGGACGTCGCGCACGATCTTGGACTTCGGCCGGTGCTGGCGGATCGGGCCTCCGAGGTTGGCCGAGGCGGCGGCGGCGTCCCAGTCCGAGCTGATCGCCCCGTCCGCCTTGCGCTCAAGGGCCTTCTCCGCCTCGGCGGTGGAGGGCGCGGGGCCGAACAGGCGCGAGGCCAATCGGTTGAGCACGATGCGTGGCCGGGGAGAGCCAGGCAGGGCGCGTTCGACTTCCTCGGAGAAGGCGCGCGCGGCGAGCAAGGCCGGTACGGTGAGCTCGGAGACCACCAGCACCTCGTCGGAGCCGGCCAGGACCTCCAGGCTCCAGGAGCGCCGGTGGCGCGGCATGTCGACGATGACGTGGTCGTAGGTCTCGCAGGCGATTTCCAGCACCCGCAGCACGGCCTCGCGGGAAATCTGATCGAAGGCCAGGGGATCGCGGGGACAGGCCAGCAGGTCGAGGCCCTTGGCCGCCGGGACGGCGAAGGCGGCCAGCAGGGCGGCGTCCAGGCGCTCGGCGACCGGGCCGAGCTGGGCCACGCTCATCTGGCCGGTGACGCCAAGATAGGCGGCGGCCGAGCCGTCGGCGAGATTGAGGTCGACCAGGCAGACGCCTCGCTCCTTGGCGGTCTGGGCGGCGAGCATGCTGGCGATCTCGATCGCGATAGTGGTGGCCCCGGCGCCTCCGACGGCGCCGACCACCGACCAGCAGCGGGAGACATGCGACCCGATAGGGTGGGCCTGCTCCTCGGTGCGGTCGAGCAGACCGAAGATCGCTTGCTGCAGCTGCTCGCTCTCGAACGGAGACTCCAGGACATCCGAACAGGGCAGACGCATGAGCGCGCGCGCCAGTCCCGCCGGCAAGTGGGCGCCCAGCAGCAGGGTCGGTGGTGGCTGGGGCATGGCGGCCAGGGCGGCGAGGCCGACCATCAAGGCCGCGGCCTCGCAGGCGTCGCCGTCGATCAGCACAAGTTCGGCCTGTTCGGGGCGCAGCTCCAACAAGCGGTCGGGGTCAGCGACGTCGACGACAGCGCCGAACAGAGCCCCGCGCGCGAGGGGCGCCAGAGAGTCGCCCACGGCCAGAACGCGGCGTCCGAGCAGGCTCCAGTGGGTCATCGGCGGGCCTCAGGCGGGGAAAACAGGGGGGCTCGTGCGCGGGTAGACAGGATCAGCTTCCGGTCGTGCTCTTCATCGGCTTGTCGAGCGCCAGGCCCATCAGGATCACGTCCAAAGCGCTGGGCTCCTTGCCAGGGAGCGGGTGGTCCTGGGCGCGGAAGTCGTCGGCGGTCGCCAGGCGGGGCGTGACGATGATCACCAGTTCGGTCTCCTGCTTGCGCCACTGGGCGGAGCGGAAGAGGGCGCCGAGGACCGGTATATTGCCCGCGCCGGGAAGCTGGCGGATGGCGTTCTGGTAGTCCTGCTTGAAGAGGCCGGCGACGGCGAAGCTCTCGCCGCTCTTGAGTTCCACCGTGGTGTCGGCGCGGCGCACGGTGAGGCCCGGGACCTCGACGCCATCGATGCGCAGGGAATTCTGGGTGTCGAGATCGCTGACTTCGGGCGCGACCTGCAGGCGGATCAGGCCGTTGTCCTGCACCGTGGGCTCGAATCCGAGCTTCACGCCGAAGGAGCGGAATTCCACGGAGATCATGTTCTGACCCGCGGGAACGGGGAAGGGGAACTCGCCGCCCGCCAGGAAGCTGGCCTTCTGGCCGGACAGGGCGACGAGGTTCGGCTTGGCGAGGGTGCGGATGATGCCCTGCTGCTCGAGCGCGGCGAGCTTCGCGTCGAGGCTGGCGGTGCCGACGCGTGTGGCGACCTCGATCGCCCCCTGGGGGGCGCTCAGCCCGACCAGGCCGCTGCCCGTGGTGATGTTGGAGCCGTGGCCGTTCACCGCGGCGATGTTGAACCCGACGTCCTGCAGCGCCGTGCGGCCGGCCTCCAGAACGCGCACCTCCAGGATGACCTGCTGCGAGGCGCGGACGGTCAGGGCGGAGGTCACGGCGTCGGGGGCGAACTTGTCGGACAGGGCCTTCGCGCGGGTGGCGACCGCCGTGGTCGAGACCTCGCCGACCAGCAGCAGGCCCTCGCCGAGGTTTCGAACGCGGATGCCCTCGCCCGGCAGGGCGTTGGCGAGGTCGGACTGCAGGGCTTCGGCGTCGTAGCCCACCCGGACGTCGACCACCTCCTGAAGCTGGCCGCCGGCGCCATAGACCAAGAGGTTGGTGGAGCCGACCTGCTTGCCGCGCACGTAGAAGCTGCGGTCGGTCGTCGCGACGATCTGGGCGGTGTCTGGCTGGGCGACGACGATCTTGGTCGCCGGAGCGTCGAGGCGGAACGAGGCCGACTTGTTGCGCGGCACGGTGATGGTGCGCGCCCGCGCAGCTTCGCTGCTGAAGGTCTCGGTGGCCGCGTGGGCCGGCCAGGTCAGGATCAGGAGGACGGCGGCGCCGAGGGCGGTGCGGCGGATCATGGAGCGGCCTTCGTGGCTTGCAGGGCGGCGGCGGCGTTCTGGAGGCCGGACTTGGCGGCGGCTGTTCCGTCGCCCTCGACAATCTGGATGGCGGGCGAACCGGCTGGGGCGGAGCGGCGAGCGCGACCGCCGCCGGTCCCGGCGGGTCCGATGCCGGAAAGCGCCCCTGCGGCCATCGGCGCGACCTGGGCGACTTCGGCCTGGCCCGCCCCCCGTAGCGCCAGGGAAAGCGCCCCGAGATCGGCGGCGATGGCGAGCTTTTGCGCGTCCTCGACGCTGACCTCCAAGGTGGCGGTCGCCGCGCTGGCCGGCTTGGTGGTGGTAGGGTCGGCGTTGAGGCCCATGCCGAGCAGGCGCACATTCTGGATCACCAGCTCGGACCGCAGCATCTTCTTCGCCCCGTCGGCGGACAGATTGCGCATCAGCACGACGTCGACCCGATCCCCCGGGAGGGCGTGACCGCCGACGCTGGTCACTTCGGTCACGGCGATGGCGTAGGCGCGCATGCCCGGCGCGAGCTCGGCCGCGACCGAGGCGCGGGCCCCCGGGCCGCTCAGCTTGGATGGCAGGATGGGCTCGCGGGCCGAAAGGGCCGTGAGCGCGATCGGTGCGCCGCCATGGTCCTGGGCCAGAACCTGGTCGATGGTGGAGAAGGCGCCTTCGGGGGCTGCGTTCCGGGGCACCTGGATGACCTTCAGATCGCCGGCCTCCAGCTTGTGGCCGAACGGGATCTCGCCGGCCGCCACGACAACGGCGGCGGCGTTGGCCATCGGGGAGATGATGACAGGCGCGGCCTGGACCTGCGTGCTCGCTGCGGCCGGCAGCAAAATCTTGGCCACGACGAGCGCGCCGAGCCCGAGGGCGGCGGACGCGCCCAGGCTGCCGATCGTCACCAGTCGCATCATCACCCCCGAACCGAAAACCTTACGTTCTCAGAGGGTTGCGCGGCGGTTCTTGCGATAAGACAAACAAGAAGGGTGAGTGGGAATCAACCCTAATATCACCATTCCGGGGAGGGGCGCCGGACCTTGCCGCAAAGGACGTTCCGCGCGCGGCGAAGCTTTACCGTGATCGGGAATAAACCTTGGCGACGGCGCCGGCCACCTCGGAGGTGGGCTATCTGGCGGACTGGAAGCTGCCCGCCGGGCCGGGGAAGACGACTGGGCTCTCGTAGCCGTCCGCCGAGATCGCCGAGACGCCGAAGAACCAATCGTCGATCACCACGCCCTTGAGCGTATCGGTCGGGCCGAAGCTATCCTTGGCATGCCGCCATTGCGGGGCCGTCGTCTCGCGCCAGTGAATGCGATAGCGCGCGGCGCCCGGGACGGCCAACCACGAGACCTTGGTGTCCGGCGAGACCGCGCCTTCGATTTTCACCCCCTCCGGCGGCGCCGGCGCCTTTGCGAGGGCCGCCAGGCTGACGACGTTCATCCGCGTCACCTTGGCGAGATAGGGGAAGTCGACGCCCTCGAGGACATCGCCGTAGGCGCGGCCGTTCTCTGTGCGCAGGTCCTGGTGCTGGCGGTCGTAGTTCTCGCTGGCCTCGGTGATCCGTACGGCCGGAAAGCCCGCGGCCAACATCTCGGTCTGATCGCCGCCGCGGCCATAGCGATCCGTTCGATAGACCATGACGGCGTCGAGGCCTTTCACATAGATGGGCGTCAGCCCGTCGATGAAACGGGCCAGGTTGCGCGACGGGCTGTCGACCTCGCCGCCGTTGTAGCGTCGCTGATTGGCCTGTTCCGGGGTCTCGACGCTCTTGGTGCCTTCGGAGAAGACGCGAACATGGGTGTCGTCCACCACTCCGGACGCGCCATGGGTGTTGCCGACGATGTCGTTGTTGAGATTGGCCTCGACCTTCCAGCCGTGGGCTTTGGCGTAGTTCGCCAGCACCTTGCCGCCGTACAGGCCCTGTTCTTCGCCTTCGAGGACCGCGTAGACGATCGTGGCCGCGAACCGGTGCTTGGAGAGCACGCGCGCCGCCTCGATCACCGCGGCGGTTCCGGACCCATCGTCGTTGGCGCCGGGGGCGTCGGCGGTGGTGTTCATGACATCGGTGACCCGGCTGTCGATGTGGCCGGAGATGACGACGACACGGTCGGGATCCGTCGTTCCCTTCTGGATGGCCAGGACCGCGCCGATCTCGGTGGGGTTCGGCACGCGGCGGCCGGTGAAGGTCTCTTTCGGGACCTGGACCTCGAGGCAGCCGCCGCAAGTCTTGGAAATCTCGCCGAACTCCGCGGCGGTCCATCGTTCGGCCGCGCCGATGCCGCGGGTCGGCGGTCCGCGGCCTGGCAGCCTGTGGCTGATCCCAAAGCCGACGAACCCGCCCAGGGGGGCCTTGAGCCGGGCTTCCTGAACTTCGCCTGCGATCTGGACCAGCTCGGGGTGTGAGGCCGGGGGCTTCGGCGCAGCGGCGCAGAGCAGGGGCAGGGCGGCGAGAAGAAGCAGGCGGCGCATCGGAGATCCCTCAAGCGATGCGCCGATAGACCCGAAGCGGCGCCACGCCGCAAGCGTTCAGCCGAGTTCGAGCAAGGTCTGAGGCGTAAGCCGCGCGGAGATTCGGCAAACGAGGCCGGCCGCCCGGTACTCCAGCTTCGCGCCGCCGCCGAACTCCGCCGCAAGGCCTTGGGTCAGCAGCCGGGTTCCGAAGCCCGATCGGCTCGGCGGCTTGACCGGCGGCCCCCCGCTTTCGCGCCAGTCCAGGGTGAGCAGCGGCGCCTCGCCGGGTTCTATGGTCCAACCGATCTCGATCCGGCCGGCTTCGGTCGAGAGTGCGCCGTACTTCGCGGCGTTCGTGCCAAGTTCGTGCAGGGCAAGCGCCAGCGCCACGGCTGCCTTGGGCGACAGCCTGGCGGAGGGACCATGGACGACGAAACGC
>CAMFIW010000184.1 GCA_945952355.1 uncultured Phenylobacterium sp.
AGAGGTAATTCCACGCCAAGGTCGGCATGAATAAGATCTAAGTACGAGCTCTCGATATTGAGATACATCGAAACATTTAGGGCGCATGAGCGCCGATGTACCGGTACATGATCTGACACCCAGCGGCGGATCTCGCGCCGCATTTCAACCTTATTGGTCGAGCTTCAGCGAGTCCTGAACAAAGCAGGGCAATGATCATGCGATTGAAGAATGTCGTGTTCGCAATGGCGATGCTGGCGCCCGCTGCGGCCTCCGCACAGACGGTGGAAGCTTCCGAGCCCACGGTGGTGGAAGGCCTGGTCGTCGACGGACGTCAGCCCGGTCCGGCCTGGTGGTCGGTTTCGGACGATGACACCACCATTTTTGTCCTCGGTGCGCCCCGCGCCCTCCCCAGAGGCATGGCCTGGGACACCTCCACGCTGAACGCCCGCCTGAAAGGGGCGTTCGCCTACATCAAGCCTCCCGCGGCGCGGGCCGGGCTTGGCGACATTCCGGCGCTACTGAGGGTGCGCAAATCGCTCCAGGCCGAGCATCCGCTGGAACAGCGATCGCCGGCCTTGGCGGCGCGCCTCGCACGCGCCTGGGCGGCCGCCGATCCCTGTTCGCCCAACGGGTGGCGCGACTGGAAGCCGCTGGGCGCCGCCCTCTTCCTGGTTGCCAAGGCCGACAAGGGCTCCAAGTTCGATGACCGGCAACCTGGAAAGGCGATCGAGGCCCTAGCGCGCCGGAACAGGGTCCCCGTGCGAGCGGCAGCCACCTACAAGGCTGCGCCGATGATGAGCAACCTAGCCAGACAGCACAGCGAAGCCCAAGGCCTGGCCTGCCTTGAAGACGTGCTCGACGACGTCGAGCGCGGCGCCGATACCGACAGGAACGCCGCCCGTGCCTGGGCCGATGGCCGGGTGCGCGCGTCCCTGGCGGCTCGCCAGGGGCTGGACCGTTGCGGCCCCTTGCTCACCGGCGCTTCGACCTATGTGCGCCAAGCGACGGACGACGAAGTAAGGGCCTTGTCGGAGGCCCTGAAGACTCCCGGCCATGCGGTAGCGGTCTATCCCATCCGGGAGCTGCTCGCCGAGAATGGCGTTCTCGATCAACTCAGGGCGCGAGGCTACACCGTCCGGACGCCTGCCGAACTGTCGCCCTGACCCGCGCCCCCGCTGGCGCATCCGCAGCGGAAGGGGCCGCCCGCCCGGCCGTCGTTGGGGCCCTACTCGTGTCGAAGGTCAAAGGGTCCGATGGCCGCGCAGAGCACCGGTACGCCGCCCTGGATGACAGGGGCGCGGCAGCTGGCTATCGCTCGGTCAGCGGCGCCGCTTGAACCTTGGCGAGCGCATCCCTGGCCGCATGACGGGTGGTCACGTTCAAGGCCCTGAGGATTTGCGATACTTGGTTGCGGACCGTGAAGTGGGAGACGTCCAGGCGGCGCGCGATCTCCTTGTTCGAGAGGCCGCGGATCAGCAAGGGCGCGATATCGGCCTGGCGTGGGGTCAGTTGCGGCTCCGGCTCGGCCTCTCCGAGCAGCCGGGCGTGACACAGCGAACCCGGCGGCAGGATCTCGCGCAACTTGGACAGCGTCGCGTGATCGTCGGGGTCTATGATCGCCACGAGAGTCAGGTTGGCGCTGGCGAGAGAATGGGAGGAAACAGTCATGACCTGCGAGACTAGCGTGGGTCAGGCGGCGTCCAATCCGGTACGCCCCCGGTGGCGGCACGCCGCCGATGAACAGCGGGACATTTCGACCAATGGCGATGTGGCCGTGACCAGCGCTGCGGCCCAGCCGCGCCTCGCCCCCGAAGACGATCTCGGCGCGTACCGGGCGCCCCTGGGTCCAATGGCGGCGGCCACCCTTCGTTTGAGCGCGATATTTTGGCCGGTCGTCTTCGCCGGCGACTGCGCCCTGACAGTGATGATGGGGGTCAATCCCCTCCTCCTCCTGGGCCAGAAACTGATGCTCTACGGGCTGGCCGCCCTACTCACCTCCGGCATGGCGCTTCTGCTGTTCCGCGTCCGGCATCTGCCCTTCTCATGGAAGGCGGCCGCCTGCGCCCTGCTCGCGGTCGCAGGCGCGCCGCTGTTCGCTCTGATCGACTACGGGACGAACCGGTTCTGCGCCGAGTCGAAGGCGGCGGCCTTCGATCCGGTGAACTTCGGCTATGCGCTGCTCTATGGCGGCGCGATCTATCTCGGCTGGTCGAGCCTGTTCGTCGCGATGTTGTACAGCTTCGACGTGATCGACCGGGAACGGCGGCTCGCCGCAGCACGGGAGGCGGCGCTGGCGGCGCAGATGCGCGCCCTTCGCTACCAGGTGAACCCCCACTTCCTGTTCAACACCCTCAACTCCATTGGCGGCCTGATCGAGGAAGGCGCCGGCGCGCGGGCCGAGCGCATGGTCCAGTCGCTCTCCAGGTTCCTGCGCGCCACCCTGGCCCTGGATCCGATGCAGGACGTGCCGCTCGCTCATGAGCTCGCGCTGCAGGCGGAGTACCTTGAGATCGAGCGCGAGCGCTTCATCGACCGGATGGTCTTGAAGATCGATGTGCCCGAGGAGATCGGCGGCGCCCTGGTTCCGAGCCTGATCCTTCAGCCACTGATCGAGAACGCCCTCAAGCACGGTGTCGGCGCCAAGACCGGCGCGGTCGAGATCCTGCTGACGGCGCGCCGCGTGGACGATCGACTGCGCGTGTCGATCGAGAACGACATGCCCGCCGAGGATGAAGCCGTCGCCCAGCCCGGAGCCGGAATCGGCCAGCGCAATGTCGCGGCCCGGATCAAGGCCCGGTTCCAGGACGCCGCATCGTTCGACGCCGGCTGCGCCGGGGCCGGCCGCTATCGCGCCTCGCTTGACCTCCCTTTGAGGTTCGCGTGAGCCCCCCGTCCGTGCTGGTGGTCGACGACGAGCCCCTGGCCCGCCGGCGGATCCTCAGACTGCTCGCCAAGGAGGAGGGCCTTGGTCGGATCGAGGCCGTCGGCGACATTGAGGCGGCGGGTCGCGCCTGGCAGGCGATGCGCCCGGACATTGTGTTGCTCGACATCCAGATGCCGGGCGGAGACGGCTTCCAGCTGCTGGAGCAGATGGCCCCGGCGGCGCCCGCGGTGGTGTTCGTCACCGCCTTCGATCACCACGCCCTGCGCGCCTTCGAGGCCAACGCCGCCGACTATGTGACCAAGCCGATCGAGCCCGGGCGCTTTCGCGAAGCCATGGTCCGGGCGCGACGGATGGCCGGCCTGCAGGCGCGCGAGGAGCGCGTGGTGGAGCTGCAGGAGACGGTGGCGACGTTGCGCGCGGCCCTCGGTCGAGGGTCGGCCGCCCCCGTGGTGTTCTGGGTCCGTGCGCGCGGCGACCACCTGCGCATCGTCGCGGACGACATCCTGAGGTTCCAGGCGGAACGCGACTATGTGCGCATCCATGTGGCAGGGGCGGACTACCTCTATCGCGAGAGCCTCGCCTCCCTCGAGCGCCGGCTCGATCCCGCCGCGTTCTTTCGCATTCACCGCAGCGCCATCGTGCGCCGGGACGCGATCGTGAGGGTGAAGACCGGCCCCTTCGCCGCCTTGGTGGCGATCCTTTCGGACGGGACGGCGGTGAAGGTCGGCCGGACCTACGAAGCGCAGATGCGCGTCGCGCTCGGGCGCGCCTGACCCGTCCTGCGGCGTACCGGTACCCCGCGGAGACTCGGCTGGGCGGCGACCGTCGCTAGGTTGGCCGGCGTTTCGTAACCGGCGGCCGACCTCGAACTTCCGCGAGAAGCGCCGTCCCTCCGGAGAAGTTCATGTTCAAGTCACCGTCCCGCCTCCCCTTGTCCCTTTCCGTCCTGGCCTTGGTCCTCGGGGCGAGCGCCCCGGCCTCCGCCGCCGTCCTGCTCTCCCAGCCCGGCGTGTCGCCCTTTCGTCCGATCTCGGGCTCCTACACCTACTACTTCGACGCCTCGGCTGACGGCGCGGGGACCCTCGACTTCGGCCTGGTGGGCCGGGGCGGCGTCGACGGCCATGGCGCCGTCTGCGGGGTCAGCACCTGCGACGACACCTTCACACTGATCCTCAATGGCGATGACCTGTTCCAAGGTCAGTTCCGCATAGGCGGTCAGGGCGTCGACCTGGTGCTGTTCGCTCCCCCCGGGTCGCAGACGTCGGTGAGCTCGGGCGCGCCCGGCGCGGGCGGAACCGCGACGCTGTCGCTGCCGGCCCTCTTCCGCCAGGGCCAGAACAGCCTCACCTTCGTGTACAATGGGCGCGAAGAGGGGATCGACGAGGAGGCCTGGGCGATCTCCGACCTGGTGGTGCGGGACGGCTTGGCCGCCATTCCGGAGCCGTCGTCCTGGGCCTTGTTGATCACGGGTTTCGGGCTGGCGGGCGCCGCCCTTCGGCGACGCGCGCCGCGGCGGGACGGCCAGGCCGCCTGACCGTGAGCCGTGTCCTGACCCTGGGAAACCGGATCGCGGCCGTCCTGGCGGCCGCATCCATTCCAACCTTCGCCTCGGCGGCCACCTGCGAACAGGCCTTCGCCAAGCGCGGCAGCGCGCTCTCAGGCCTGAATTTCACCGCCGAGGTCGCGGTGCCGGACCTTTCGCCGGCGAGCGCGGTGGGTCAGTTGCGCGGCGTCGCCGTGGCTGGGAAGTACGACATCATCCTAGAGGAGGCGGAGGCCGGCAGCCTGTTGATCGAACAACCCGCCGCCGGCTCGGCGCGGCGGATCCCGATCGTGATCACCGCGACCCAGGCGGCCGGGACGGGAACCGTGCGGATGGAAGTGAAGATGCCAGCGGGCATGAACGCGCCTGCAGACGCTGTCCGCGCCGAGGTCTGCGGCATGCTCGGCCAGCTCAAAGGCGGGCGGGCCGGTCTGGCGGCCGCCGCGCGGGGAAAGGACGCCATGTCCGAGGGCGCCACGGTCCGGATCGACGCGGTGAGCCTGTCCACTCAGTTCGCCCGGGAGTCCGTCAAGAACGACGCCGCCCTGCCCCTTCGTTACAAGGGCAAGTCGTTCAGCGTCTGGGGTTCAGTCAACCACGTGATGCTGGATGGCGAATATGTCCGCGTGACGTTCGATACGCCCGAGGCGCGGGACCGGACGATCCGCCTCGATGTGCCGGGAGACCCCGTCTTCATGGTCAACATCAGCTGCCTCATGGCGCGAGGGCAGAAGGCCTACGCCCTGACCTTGAAGAAGGGGGCCCTGATCCGGCTGACGGGCACGTTCTTCGAGTACAATTCGTTCAAGCACACCGTCTGGCTGAACGAGTGTCGACCGTCCGATTGACGGCCTCAAGCGGATTTGCGCTCGCATCGTGCGAAGGCCAAGCCTCTTCTCTGGCGCCATGGGACGAGGTCGATCCTCAGACCCTGGTGAAGTGGCTCGGAGTGTCCGGGGCGTCAGTCTCCGGCATCTCCGCTCCAAACCGCAGGTCGGCCGCGGGATCGCGGGCGCGGTCGCTACACCAAGGCGGAAGGTCGAGCCCGCCATCTGAATGACCCGGCGGGCCATTTCGCCGGCGCCCCGATTTTCGATCCTACGGGTCGCGTCCAGCGCGCCTTCTGGCCATCGAACCGATAGGCGTGGCGACAAGGTTTGAAGCCAAGTGGAACCACGATCGGGTGGAGCCCGCCTGCGTCGCCGATCTTGAACGGCTTATCGGTTGGCTCGCCGGCCCGGAGCTTGACGCCGGTCAGCGGCATGGCGCTGGCGTTTCACCAGCCTGCATTGGTCCCCAGAGTAGGCAGCGCCAACAAGTTCCGTGGCTGCTCGCGAGCGCCCACGCTCCAGACCGGGCGTATTGTATCACAATTTCTGCTACTTGCGGTCTGAAGCTTCGACGTCAGCAGACGTCCGAGAAAGCGCGCTGGTGGGCCCGGTAGGACTCGAACCTACAACCAGACCGTTATGAGCGGTCGGCTCTAACCATTGAGCTACAGGCCCGGCGCGGCGGCGCGGACGGCTCGGTTACCACGGGCTGCACGCGCCTTAAAGCTTGCGTTCAGGTTGGACTTGCAATGACCGGGGCGACGGCGGCCAATCCCCGGTCGCCCGCCACACTGATCTGGAGACCTCCGATGAAGACCCTCGTCCGCGCCGGCGCGATCGGCCTGTCCCTGGCCTGCGCCGCGGCCGCGCCTGCCGCCCTGGCCCAGTCGGCTCCCGTGGCGCAGGACGCCGCGTCCCGTCCGGCGCTGTTCAATCTGTCGGCCTATGGCGAGGTGCAGGCCGCGCCCGACATGGCCGCCATCAATCTCGGCGTGAACACGGAAGCTCCGACCGCGGCGGCCGCCCTGCAGGCCAACGCCGCCCAGATGACCAAGGTGATCGCCGCGCTGCGAAAGGCC
>CAMFIW010000185.1 GCA_945952355.1 uncultured Phenylobacterium sp.
GTGTGATTCCGGGTGGCCGCGCAGTCGGAAAGGTCACGACCCTCGCCACGCCATTCGGGAACAGAACGGCGACTGCGTCCCATAGGACTGTCGAGCCTACCGCCGGACTGCCCAGGGCGAGCCGCGCCGCGCCGCCACCCCGGTCGATTCCCCAGACGTAGAGCGCCCCTGGGGTCGTGCCGACCGCACCGCCGAGAGTCGCACTCAGATGGAGATTGTCGCCGGCGAAGAATGCGCTCGCGCTCAGGATGTCGAGATCCTCGGCGAGCGGTCCCGAATAGGTGGCGAGAAAGTCGCCTGCGGGATCGGCCACCGTGGTGGCCAAGGCGGGGCCGGCGGCCAGAGTGGCCGCAAGGGCCAGGATGGAGATTTTAAGGCGGCGCATATGTCACTCCCATGTGCATGACGCGAACCGCCCGAGCCTCGGCCATTGGTCTGTAGGCTCAACAATGGCGACGTGATGAACGGCTTATGATCTTGTGATCACGCGACATATTGAGCCCAATGGGAGCTTCGAACCGGCACAGGTACCTTGTCGATGGGTGAGGATCGACCGATCCGGCTGGCCAGCGAGGCGCCCTTCGCCGTCGGCGCGATGGCTGTGACGCCGGCGGTGCGCGAGGTCGCCTGGCCCAGCGGCCGTCGCACCTTGGAACCCCGAGTGATGCAAGTGCTGGTCGCCCTGGCCGGCGCGGACGGCGCGGTCGTTGGTCGCGACACACTTGTTCAGCGGTGCTGGGAAGGTCGCGTCGTTGGGGACGCCGCGATAAACAGGGTGATCTCGCTCCTGCGCCAACTCGCCGCCGAAACACAGGCGTTCTCAGTCGAAACCGTGACGAAGGTCGGGTATCGCCTACAACCTGCGGAAACGGCCACGGTCGCAAGACCTGTCTCCGCAACAATGCGAACGCCAACGGCGTCGCTCATCGGACTTGCGATGGCCGGCCTGATCCTGGCCTTGCTCCTGGGCTACTGGGCCAACTTCGTACGCGGCGCGGCGCCCCCGGAGGCGATCGGTCGGGTGGCCGTCGGCAGGTTCGAGGTTCACCAGGCCGATCCGGAGCTCGAGCGGTTGGCGGCAGGACTGAGCGACGCGCTGGTCGGCGTTCTAACACGCTCCGGGGTCGAAGCGCTGCCCGACGGCGGCGGGCAAGGCGGCCGTGGCGACTTGCGCATCGCCGGATCCCTGGACCGCGAAGCCGGTGAACTCATCGTCTCGACCAGAGTGCTCGACCGCAAGACCGGCATGGTCTTGAGCACGCTGCGACTGACCCGGCCCGCAGACGCTGCGGCCGGCCTCGCGGACCAGGCTGCGCTGAACCTGGCGGCAGGGCTCGACTGCGCCTTGGAGGACCGCAAGCGCTCCGGCCGCAACTTCAGCCCGACGGTGCTCGCGCTCTATCTCAACACCTGCGACGCCATTGCTCGGGAGGGCAATGGCCCGCGCATGCTGACCGCGGCCCGGCGGCTGGTGGCCGCGGCGCCGGACCTGGCCGTCGCCCAAGCCCTGTTTGGCGTCGCCCAGGCCAATGCGGCCCTCGATCTCGATCTTGCCTCGGAGGAAGCCAAGGCACTCCGGCAGGGCGCGCGCGACGCGGCGGCCCAGGCGCTTGCGCTCGACCCGAAGACTCCGAAGGCCTACCTCGCCATCGCCAACAGCTATCGTCCCGGCGGCCAGTGGGCGGAGCGCGAGCGCAACTACCTGATGGCGCGCCAAATCGATCCAAACTTGGGGCCTGGCCGAATGAGCTATGTGGGCCTCTTGCGCGAGGTCGGACGCGTCCGAGAGGCGTTCACGATCGATGAACACGCGATGGACTCCGCAGACCCACGCACCCTCATACCCGCGCGGGTCTTCGGGGTGATCCTGAATGCGCAGCTGGGCGACCTTGACGAGGCGGAAGCTCGCCTGGCCGAGCTCGAACGGCTGGATCCCCAGACGGCCCAGGGCCTGGCCTGGCGGATCGCCACGAACTGGCAGGCCCCTGGCCCCGCACGCGCTCGGGTGCGGACCCTGGTCGCCCACGGGGCGGTCAAACCGAAAGCTGCGGCGTGCGTGCTGGACTATCTGGACGGCGACATCGCGGCGGCGACGCGGCGAGGTCTGCCGACCTCCTGCGCCGGGGCGCCGGCCGACCGGCGCGTGATGCTGCTTGCACGGCAAGGCGACACCGACGGCGCCTATGCGGAGATCGATGACGCCCTGGCCACAAATGGTTCAACCGCCCTGCTGTTCGATCCAGCAATGAAGGGTTTCCGAGCCGATCCGCGCTTCATACCGCTCGCGCGCCGGCTCGGTCTGGTCGACTATTGGCGGCAGGGCCATTGGCCGGATTTCTGCACCGAGCCCGGTCTGCCATATGATTGCAGAACGGCCTTCGGCCTCAATCCTTGAGCTCAATCAGCTCGATCCGGCGGAACTCGATCGGCGTGCTCTCGCCTTGGAGCGATAGATAGCCCTCGCTAAGCGGCGACGCGCCTCGAGCGAGCAGCGCCACGCCAGCCGGAGCGGTCGTGTCCATCTTGAATCCGGCGTACTCGGCCGGGGCGAGCCGCAGGTCGGCATACTCCAAGACAAGTTCACCGTTCACGTACTGGCGCACCAGGCGGTCGCCGTGCACCTCGACCTCGAAGCGCACCCATTCGCCGTCTTGGAAGGTCCTGGAGGTGGAGTTGCGGCAGTGCTCAGCCATGGGCTTGCCGCCGATCGTCACGGTCGTGCCGGGGGTGCAGACATTGCCCGTCGGTCGGGTCTGGCCCGGCTTGCCACCCAGGATCTGGGCTTCGACCGAGACCGGATAGGGTTGGTCGATCCCCATGTCGCCGGCCGCCTGGCCATGGATCATCACGCCGGAATTGCGTTCCGCCCAGCCCTGAGCGCCTGGTGTCGGCTCGCCGACGAAACGGTATTCCAGCCGCAGCCGGTAGGCCTTGAGCTTCCGGTTGAAGACCAGGTGGGCGTATTCGTCGGTGAAGTGGCCATACTCGGCATAGGAGACCCGCAGCACCCCATCCTTGACGACGAAGGTGTTCTTCCAGTTCTCGCCCGCCGGCCGGTGGTTCACCTTGGGCGTCCAGCCGGAGAGATCGCGGCCGTTGAAGATCGAGCGCCAATGGCCCTCGGCCTGGGCCGGCGGCGCGCTCAGCAGCCCGAGCGCGGCGACCACGATCGCGGCGCGCCTCACAGCAGCGCCCAGCCGCGCCCGATCTCCCTGAACGGCACGCAGCCGCGATAGGGGCCGGGCACCGGGCTGTAGCGCAGCGCCTGGTGCGCGCCGTCCTGCGAGGTGAAATAGCCCCAGGTCACCAGCTCTCGGATCACCGGGAAGAAGTGGGCCCAGCCCTGGGTCTTGGTCTCGGCGACATAGACCTGAAGGATCGCGTCCTGCTGCGCGGGCTCCAGGGCCGCGAATACCTTGCCGTGGGCGGCGCGGGCGTCGGCGTCCATGCGGTTCAGGCCCGAGGTCACCTTCTGCACGTCGACCGGCGTGCTCCAGATGGCCAGGGTCCGGTCGACGAACTGCGGCACGCCCGCGGCCACGGCGCCGGGCGTATTCGTCGGCGGCATGATCCGGTCGGCGGCGGCGGACAGCGCCAAGGCCTGATCGGCGGTGAGCGCCTTGGGCGTCCAGGTCGGAACCGGCGTCGCCGCGGCAGCCACCACTGGCGCGGCCCAGGCGATCGCGAGGGCGCCAGCGGTGAGGCCGAACATCGCACCCCGTCGGCTGGTCATCGGTTCGCTCCGCATCTCAGAGCTCCCCCTTCTTGCCCGCGGCCACGGCGAAGGCGGCGGCTCGCGCGGTCAGCGCCATATAGGTCAGGGAGGGGTTCACGCAGGACGCCGAGGCCATGGCGGCGCCGTCTGTGATGAAGACGTTCTTGCATTCCCACATCTGGTTGTGGGCGTTCAGCACAGAAGTCTTGGGATCGCGGCCCATGCGGGCCGTGCCCATTTCGTGGATGCCGAGACCCGGGCCATAGTCGCCAGTGGCGTATTTCTGGACGCCCTTGTAACCCGCCGCCTCAAGCATCTCGGCGGCCGCGTCGGCCATGTCCTTGCGCATGGCGATTTCATTGTCGCGGATGGAGACATCGAGCCTCAGGGTCGGCAGCCCGTGCTTGTCCTTCAGGTCGTGGTTCAGGGTCGCGCGGTTGTCGGCATAGGGCAGGATCTCGCCGAAGCCCCCCAGGCGGATGCCCCACGGGCCGGGCTGGCTGAGGGCCGCCTTGCGTTCGGCGCCGAAGCCGGCCGCCTCGCGGTCCCAGCCCATGCGGGCCGCGCCGCCCTGGTAGCCGAAGCCACGCATGTAGTCCTTCCGCTCCGTGGCCTTGTCGCCGAGGTTGCGGAAACGTGGGACATAGATGCCGTTCGGCCGGCGGCCGACGTAATACTGGTCGTCGAAGCCCTCGACCATCGCGCCGGCGCCGACGCCCAGGTGGTGGTCCATGATGTTGCGGCCGACCTGGTCGCTAGCGTTGCCGAAGCCGTTCGGGAAGCGGCTGCTGGACGAATTCAGCAGGATCCAGGCGGTATTCAGCGCCGAGGCGTTGAGGAAGATGATCGGGGCGTAGAACTCCTCCTCCTTGCCGGTCGCGATATCGAGGATCCGCACTCCGTCGGCCCGCTGGCGCTTCTCGTCATAGAGCAGGGTCGTGGCGATCGAGTTCGGCCGGATGGTCATCCGCTTGGTGCGGTTGGCCGCCACCAGGGTGGCCGAGTTCGAGCTGAAATAGGCGCCGAACGGGCAGCCGCGGCTGCACATGTTGCGGCTCTGGCATTGGCCGCGGCCCAGGGCCTTCTGCTCCTCCGTCGGCTTGGTCAGGTGGGCGGCGCGGCCGATGGTGACCCTCCGCTCAGGGAACCGCGCCTCCGCCTTGGCCTTGAAGGCCAGCTCCACGCAGTTCATCTCCATCGGCGGCTGGAACTGGCCGTCGGGCAGCTGGGCGAGGCCCTCGTTCTGGCCGCTCACCCCGATGAAGCGTTCGACATAGTCGTACCAGGGGGCGATGTCGGCATAGCGGATCGGCCAGTCGACCCCGACGCCCTGCTTGGCGTTGGCCTCGAAGTCGAGGTCGGAGTGTCGATAGCACTGCCGCGCCCAGAGCAGGGACCGCCCGCCGACGTGATAGCCGCGGATCCAGTCGAACCGCTTGGCCTCGCTGTACGGCTCCTCGTCGTCCTTGACGAAGAAGTGCTGCGTGAACTCGGTCAGGGCGTAGCCCGTGCGCTGCTGCACCGGATAGTGCGCCTTCATCGTCGCCTCGGGCAGGCGGCCGCGCGGATACTGGGTCTCCCACGGCGCGGTGTTCATCGTCGGATAGTCGACAATGTGGCGCACCATCGGGCCGCGCTCGAGCACCAGGGTCTTCAGGCCGCGCTCGGTCAGTTCCTTGGCCGCCCAGCCGCCGGACATGCCGCTGCCCACGACGATGGCGTCGAAGGTCCGCTCGGGGCGGGCCTTCGTGTTGAGGTTGGCCATGGTCAGATGCCCAGCAGCTTGCGGTTCGCCGCGGCGTCGACGCCGGACGAGGCGAAGTCGTCGAAGGCGTGGGGCGTGACGCGGATGATATGGTCACGGATGAATGGGGCGCCTTCGCGGGCGCCGTCAGAGGGGTGTTTCAGGGCGCACTCCCACTCCATCACGGCCCAGCCGGGATAGTCGTACTGGGCCATCTTCGAGAAGATGGCGTGGAAATCGATCTGGCCGTCGCCCAGCGAACGGAAGCGGCCCGGCCGCTCGACCCAGCCCTGGTAGCCGCCATAGACGCCCGACCGCCCGGTCGGCCGGAACTCGGCGTCCTTCACGTGGAAGGCGCGGATCCGCGAATGGTAGAGGTCGATGAACTCCAGATAGTCGAGCTGTTGCAGCATGAAATGGCTGGGGTCGTAGAGCAGGTTGGCGCGCGGATGCCCGCCGACCCCCTCCAGGAAACGCTCGAAAGTGACCCCGTCGTGCAAATCCTCGCCGGGGTGGATCTCGAAGCAAGCGTCGACCCCGGCCTCGTCGAAGGCGTCGAGAATCGGCCGCCACCGGCGCGCCAGCTCCGCGAAGGCCTCTTCCACCAGGCCCGCCGGCCGCTGCGGCCAAGGATAGAGATAGGGCCAGGCGAGCGCGCCGGAGAAGGTCGCGTGGGCCGTGAGACCCAGCCGCTGGCTGGCCTTGGCCGCCGCCTTCACCTGCTCCACCGCCCAGGCCTGCCGGGCGGCGGGCTTGCCGTGCACCTCCGGCGGCGCGAAGCCGTCGAACAGACTGTCATAGGCCGGATGCACGGCCACGAGCTGGCCCTGCAGG
>CAMFIW010000186.1 GCA_945952355.1 uncultured Phenylobacterium sp.
GGTGGAAGGAGCGCGCAAAGCACCTTGGTGAGTGGCCAGCTTCGCTTCCTTGGAGGACTGTGCGTGATGGCTTGTTCGGGCTGCCTGATCCCGAGCAACAACCCACTCAGGCCCGCGAGTTTCTGAACCATCGTTTTCAGCCAGGCGCGCGTTCCTATCACGGGCATACCGGCAGTCCGCTCGATGAGCCGGGCAAGACCTTGAAAGCCGGCGTCCACGGTGTACCGGGTGGTGAAAACATGCTCATGCGCCCAGATGGTTCCGTTCGGTACTTCAGCGTGCGCGAGAGCGCGCGGCTTCAGACATTCCCGGACAATTTTTTGTTCCACGGCTCGTGGTCCGAAACCATGAGGCAACTGGGTAATGCCGTTCCGGTCGATCTCGCCCGAGTAGTGGGTCGAGATGTCGCGAAGCACTTGGCGGCGGCTTCGTAGTGCCACAAAGTGCCACACCGGCCGCTGAGATTGCGCGGCTTCGCGCGGAGATCAACACACTCCTCAAAGCCGCCGCTGCCGTCGGCTTGTCGGGCACGGGCCTTCGCCGGCTGAACGAAGAGATCAGAGCCTCTATTGCGGAGCTTGACGAGTTTCTTCGCGATCTTGATCCCATTCGGCAGCCATCGTCGGTCTTCGATCCGAGTAACCCTAAGATCGTGGGTCGGTTTGTCGCCTTGGCTCTCGTGGCTCAACCAAAATGCCCGCTGGCTGACATTCCAAAAGTCTATGGCTCGGGTGTCTACGCGATCTACTACAAGGGAAGTTTCGATCTTTATCAGACGTGGTCGGCAACCGAGACCCCGCTTTACGTTGGTCAAGCAGCGCCAGCGGATCGCAACGCGCGCAGTGCTACTGAACAGGGGCCGCGCCTTACCGCCCGCCTAAACGAGCATCGCAAGAACATCATCAAAGCCGATAGCACGCTGGATATCGGCGATTTTGAGTACCGCTCATTGGTGGTCCAAAGTGGGTGGGAAACGGCTGCTGAAGACTACCTAATTCATCTATTCCGACCGCTTTGGAACAATGAGACCAGCATTGTCTATGGGCTCGGCAAGCATGGCGACGCTGCGACCACTCGCGCCAATAAGCGGTCCCCCTGGGACACGGTTCATCCCGGACGAGGCTGGGCCGCTGACACAACCGAGGACGCCAAGTCCGTTGACAGAATTTTTGAAGAGGTAGCTTCGCACGCTAAGAGCCATCCCGTGTACACAGATTTAGAAGCCGTCCTCGGCAGCTTCCTTCGGGAGCTGCGCCAGTAGGACGGGGGTTGCGCCCACGCCACCAAATCCCTGAACCCAATACTATCCCATCGGGTGGATGCCATATCCCCCGCCATCATCCCGCCCCATGAACCCGCTCTTAGGGATGGCGCCGTAGCCTGGGCGTGGTCGATGGAGCCCTGATGGATCAGCCGCCGCGCCGCCCGGGATCGCGCCAGCGTCGCGTCGCCGCCGTGGCGGCGTCGCTGGCGGCGCACGGGGTGATGGTGGCGGCGCTGTTGTCGGCGCGGACGGCGGCGGTCGCGCCGCCGGAGCCGGCGGCGATGGAGGTGTCGCTGGTGGCGCCCCTCGTGCTCGCGCCCTCGTCCAAGGAGAGTTCCGCGCCGGCCCCGCCCAAGGCGGCGGCCGCGCCGCCGCCGCCGCCGGTGCGGATGGCCAAGATCGAGCCGCCGCCCGAGACCGTGGTGCGCCATGTCCGTCCCGAGCCGCCGCGGCGCGCGTCGCCCGATCCGTCCGTGGCGCTGGCCGCCATGGGGGTGAGCGCGGGGGCGTCGGGCGACGGCGGTGGGGGAAGCGGCGGCGACGGCGCGGGGGGCGGATGCGACCTGGTGCGCCGGCTGCAGGCCGACCTGCAACGCGACAGCCAGGTGATGGGCGCGGTGGCCGGGCGGCCGCGCGGCGCCGGCCCTGACACCATTCCCGTCTGGAACGGCGCCTGGATCCGCACCGGCGGCGAGGACGGCGAGGGCCTGGCGGTGATCCGCGAGGCGATCATCCTGCGGGTGTTCTCCGCGCCCGAGGCCTGCCGCGTCGCGCCGATGCACGGCCCGGTGCTGATCCGCCTGGCCCATTCGGCGGGCCCGACCGTGCTGGCGCTGGGCGCCCGCGAATGGCGCTGGGCCGACCTCTTGCAGGCGAGCCGGCGCGGGCTCTAGCCCAGGGTCTTTCCGAGGCCGTCCAGGATCATCGTCCAGCCGCCTTGGGTCTGCTGGGCGTAGTCCGGCAGCACGCCGTCATGGGTCAGGGTCAGCTCGCAGCCGCCGTCGGGACGGGGCGCGATCTCGACGGTCACCCGGGTCATCTCCGCCGAATAGGCCGGGACGCCGAAGGTGAAGACCAGACGCCGCGGCCGGTCGATCTCCAGATATTCGCCGACATGCTCGACGTCCTGGCCGTCGCGGCGGTCGACGAACAGGAAGGCGCCGCCGACCCTCGCGTCGATCTCGGCCTTGACCATCTGGCCGGTGGGGGTGGCGAACAGAAACCGGCCGGCCTGGGCGGGGGTGAGCCAGGCGTCGAACACCTTTTCCGCGGGGTGGGCGTAGGCGTGGGAGACCTTGATGGTCGCGCGGTCGGAGGGGGTCACGAGGCGCCTTCCGTGTTGAGGACATCGTCCAGGCGGTCGAGCCGCCAGGCCCACAGGGCCTTCTGCTCGGCGATCCAGGCCTGGGCGGCGTCGAGGGGGGCGGGGTCGAAGCTGAGGAAGTGGTCGCGTCCGGCGACGCGGCGGGTCACCAGTCGGGCGCGCTCCAGCATGCGGATGTGCTTGGAGACCGAGTTCAGCGAAATGTCGAAGGGCTTGGCGAGCTCGGTCACCCGCGCCTCGCCGGTCGCCAGCCGGGCGAGGATCGCCCGCCGCGTCGGGTCGGCCAGGGCGGTGAGCGTGTCGTCGAGGGCGGTCTGCATATGTTCATCCTAATGGGTGAATATATGCCCCGCAACCCCACCTGATCGCCTACAAGATCGAGCCTTAGGCCTGGCTCTTGGAGAACAGGTTGATCACCAGCACCCCGGCGAGGATCAGCCCCATGCCGACGAAGGCCGGGGCGTCGAGCTTCTGGCGGAAGAACACCCAGGCGATGGCGGTGATCGCCACGATGCCGACCCCGGACCAGATGGCGTAGCCGATCCCCACCGGCACGGTGCGCATGGCGTGGGACAGGCTCCAGAACGCCAGCACGTAGCCGGCGACGGTGACCACCGAGGGCAGGGGCTTCGAGAAGCCCTCCGAGGCCTTCAGCATCGAGGTCGCCACGATCTCGCCGGCGATGGCGATCGACAGCCAGGCATAGCCGTTCATGGGCGCTCCGGGGTCACAAGCTCGGGATGGCCCCTAAAGCACGGCTTGCGCTTCGCCCAAAGCAGGCGTTGCATGATCGGGCAGGCGACCCACGCCTCCGAATTGGCGTGAGCGCCGAAACGCGGAGGAACGGACATGGGTAGACGTGACGCCGGCTCGGTACGCTGCATCGCCCTCGTGGGGGAATCGCTTCTGTTCGCCAGCGGGGCCATCCCGCGGATGGGCGAGGCGGGCCAGTCCACCACGGGCGATGCGACCGCCGAGGCCCGCAAGCGAGGCCAGTCGGTCGAACTGAATGTGGCGGGCCTGGAGTTCATGGGCGACCGCTACGCGATCCTGGATTTTCCCGGCTCAACGGACTTCCTGCATGCGGGCGACCACGCCCTGCCGGCGGTCGACCTGGCGATCGTCGTCGCCGATCCGAACCCCGGCCGCGCCGCCTTGCTGCAGCCGATCCTGAAGGAGCTGGAGCGGCTGCAGATCCCGCGGGCCCTGTTCGTCAACAAGATCGACCAGGCGCACGGTCCGCTGGACGAGTTCCTGGCCGCGCTCGCGCCCTGCAGCGCCGCGCCGCTGGTGGCGCGCCAGATTCCGCTGATCGAGCAGGAGCATGTCACCGGCTTCGTCGACCTGGCGCTGGAGCGCGCCTTCGTCTACCGGCCCGGCCAGGCCTCGCAGCGGGTGGACCTGCCGGCCGATGTCGCGAGCCTTGAGGCCGACGCCCGGTTCCACATGCTGGAGCAGCTGGCCGACTTCGACGACACGCTGATGGAGGAGTTGCTCAGCGACCTGACGCCGAGCCGCGACGAGGTATTCGCCGACCTGGTCAAGGAGATGAACCAGGGCTTGATCACTCCGGTCTTCTTCGGCTCGGCGCAGAACGGCTCGGGCGTCCGCCGCCTGCTGAAGGCCCTGCGCCACGAGACGCCGGACGCCGAGGTGGCCGCCGATCGGTTGGGCCTAGGCGGGCCCTGCGCCTACGCCTTCAAGACCTCCTATGCCGGGCAGGCGGGCAAGCTGACCCTGGCCCGGATCTTCGGCGGCGAGCTGAAGGACGGCGAGGAGCTGGTCTCGACCTCGGGCGACCATGCCCGGGCCGGCGGGCTGTTCGCTCTGATGGGCGGCAATACGCGGAAGATCGACAAGGCCGCCGCCGGCGACGTGATCGCCATCGCCAAGATCGAGGCCGCGCGGCCCGGCGAGGTCCTGTCCTTCGACGGCAAGTCGCGGGAGGCCCAGGTCGCCGTCGAGGCGCCCCCGCCGGTCTACGCCCTGGCCGTCGCACCCAAGGATCGCAAGGACGACGTCAAGCTGTCGGCCGCTTTCGGCAAGCTCGCCGAAGAGGACCAGACGCTCAACGTGATCCTGGACCCGGAGACGCAGGAGACCCTGATCGCCGGCCAGGGCGAGGGGCATCTCGCGGTGACCCTGGAACGGCTGAAGCGGCGCTACGGCGTCGAGGTCGTGACCCGCAAGCCGAAGGTTTCGTACCGGGAATCGATCCGCAAACCCGTGACCCAGCGGGGCCGGCACAAGAAGCAGACCGGCGGTCATGGGCAGTTCGGCGACGTGGTCATCGAGATCAAGCCGCTGGCGCGTGGAGCTGGCTTCGTCTTCGAACAGAAGATCACCGGCGGGGTGGTGCCCAAGCAGTGGATCCCGGCGGTGGAGCAGGGCGTGCGCGACGCGATGGAGAAGGGGCCGCTGGGTTTCCCGGTCACCGACCTGGCGGTCACCCTGATCGATGGCTCCTATCATAGTGTCGACTCTTCGGAGATGGCGTTCCGCCAGGCCGGCCGGCTCGCGATGAGCGAGGCCCTGGCGGCGGCGGCGCCCTATCTGCTGGAGCCGATCGAGAAGCTGGAGGTCGTGGCGCCCTCGGCCAGCACGTCGAAGATCACCCAGGCGATCTCCGCCCGGCGCGGGCAGATCCTGGGCTTCCAGCCGCGGCCCGGCTGGTCCGGCTGGGACGAAATCGAGGCGTGCCTGCCCCGGCAGGAGCGGCTGGAGCTGATCGCCGAGCTTCGGGGCCTGACCCAGGGTCTCGGCGCCTTCCTCCACAGCTTCGACCACATGGCCGAGCTCTCTGGGCGGCTGGCCGATGAGGTCGTGAAGGAAGCCCGCGCCGCCTAGTGTTTTCCGTGGTCGCGGCCGAAGTTGGGTTCGGCGCTTTCCTGGCCGGCGGCGATGATGCCGCGGCGGATTTCGCGGGTGCGGGTGAACAGCTCGAACAGCTTGTCCGCCTCGCCCCAGCGTATCGCGCGGCTGAGCGCCTGGAGATCCTCGGTGAACCGGCCGAGGATCTCCAGCACCGCGTCCTTGTTGGCCACGAAGATGTCGCGCCACATGGTCGGGTCGGAGGCCGCGATGCGGGTGAAGTCGCGGAAGCCGCCGGCCGAGTACTTCATCACCTCGGCCTGGGTGACCTCCTCCATGTCGGCGGCGGTGCCGACGATATTGTAGGCGATCAGGTGGGGTAGGTGGCTGGTGACGGCGAGGACCAGGTCGTGGTGGCCGGGGTCCATCCGCTCGACATTGGCCCCGATGGCGGTCCAGAAATCGGCAAGTTTCTGGACAGCTTCCAGATAGGCGTCGTCGCCGCGCGCCTGCGGCGCCAGGACCACTCAACGCTTTTGAACAAGCTCAGCAAATCCGGCGTCTGGACCCGACTGCTCGGTGCCGGCGATCGGGTGGCCGGGCACCGCGAACACGCCTTCCGGCAGGATCTGCGACAGGGCGTCGGCGACCGAACCCTTCACCGAGCCGACGTCGGTGACCGTCGCGCCGGGCTTCAGCGCCGCCGCGGCAGCCTTGGCCGCCTCGGCCATGGCCAGCACGGGCACGGCCAGAACCACGAGATCGGCGCCGGCCACCGCTTGCGCGATGTCGCCGGTCACCTGGTCGGCAAAGCCGAGCTCGACCACCCGGGCGCGGTGCGCCTCGCTGGCGTCGGCCACGGCCACCTCGCCGACG
>CAMFIW010000187.1 GCA_945952355.1 uncultured Phenylobacterium sp.
GTTCATCTCCTCCACCGGCCCGGAGCGCCTGGTGTTCGACCTGTCGAGTGGGCGCGCAAGCCGGATGATCGTGGCGACCAATAGCCAGATCTTCGAACGCACCGGGTTCTGGAACCGGCCGACGATCCTTGCGATCTCGGCCGGCCTCGCCGGCGTCGCGGCGGCCGCGACCCTCGCCGGGATCTTCCTGCGCAACCGCAGGGAGTTCCGCGAAACCCCCATTCAGGGCCGGGCCAGCCTCGTGCAGAACATCCAGGCGGTGCTTTGGCTGTCGATGCTCGCCCTTTTCGGGGTCTGGGCGTCGAAGGCCGGCGACGTGGCCGCCATCATGTACGGCTGGCCCGGAATCTCGCTGCTGCTGGCCTCGGCCTGCGCGATCGTCGCCGCCTTCCTGACGATTCTGACCACGATCATCCTGCCCGGCGTGTTCCGAGGTGGGCGTCGGGTGGATAGCTGGACCCCACTGCGCAAGGCAGCTTACGCCGCGACAGTGCTGATTTACCTGGGATTTTCGTCTTTGCTCCTGATCTGGGGCGTGCTCACGCCCTGGAACGGCTAGCGTCCGGACCTGCGACAACCCGCCCTCGGAAAGCTTGGGTGTTAGCCCAACCCTTAAACGCGTCGTTTACCATGGACTGGGTAAATCCTGCCTAGCGGCGGGCGAGTTGCGTCCGTCCCGCGTAGTGGGAACAGGGGCGCCAGGGTTTGAACGGTTTCGTCGCCGCGTTGCAGAGGTTCGGCCTCGGCCGCCTCGCGGCCATGATCGGGATCGGGGCCGGCGTCGCCGCCGCGCTGTTCGCGATCACCATGAACCTGGGCGAACCCCAGGCCCTGCTCTATTCCAACCTCGACCTCAAGGAAGCCGGCGAGATCACCAAGGCTCTCGATGGGGCCGGAATCAAGTACGAGGTCAAGGGCGACGGCTCCACCATCATGGTGCCGCGCGACAAAGTGGCGTCCACCCGATTGCTGCTGTCCGGCAAGGGCCTGCCGACCGCGGGCTCGGTGGGCTACGAAATCTTCGACAACACCAGCGCCATGGGCCAGACGGACTTCGTCCAGCAGCTCAACCGCCAGCGGGCGCTTGAGGGCGAACTGGCCCGAACGGTTCAGGGCCTTGATGGCATCACCTCGGTCCGCGTCCACCTGGTCCTGCCCAAGCGGGAGCTGTTCGAGGAAGAAGCCCAGCAGCCCTCGGCCTCTGTGACCATCGGTGTCGGCGGGCGCGAGCCCGGCCCGGAACAGGTTCGCGCGATCCAGAACCTGGTCGCCGGCGCCGTGCCGAACATGAAGCCCGACCGCGTGACCGTGGTCGACCAGCACGCCAAGACGCTGTCCGGCGGCGAACAGGGCGACGCAGCCGCCGCCGACGGGCGAAAGAGCGAGGTCGAACAACGGATCGCCCGCACGGTGAAGAACCTGGTCGAGGGCGTCGTGGGCCAGGGCAAGGCGCGGGTGAACGTCACCGCCGACCTCGACCTGTCGCGCGTCACGCTTCAGGAAGAGAAGTTCGATCCGGATGGCCAGGTGGTCCGCTCCGAATCGACCACCGAATCGAATTCCAAGGAAAACGCGCCGGACACCGCGGGCGGCGTCTCCGCCAGCTCCAATATCCCCGGCGGCAATTCCAACAACCAGGACGGCAACTCCAGCTCGGCCAGCGGCAGCACGGAATCGACCACCAATTACGAAATCTCAAAGACCACCCGCACCGAGGTGAAGGACCCCGGCCAGGTGAAGCGAATCTCAGTCGCCGTCGCCGTCGACGGCGTGACCGCCGTGGGCAAGGACGGCAAGCCCGGGGCCTATACCCCGCGCAACGCCGCCGAGATGCAACGCATCGAGCAGTTGGTTCGGGCTGCCGTCGGTTTCGACCAGACCCGGGGCGACCAGGTGACCGTCGTCAACGTCCAGTTCCCCACCGACGCCAACGCCGAAGGTGTTACCGCGGCGAACCCGCTGATGGGCTTCGACAAGAACGACATCATGCGCGCCGCCGAGCTGGGGGTGATGGCGGTCGTCGTGGTGCTGATGATGATCTTCATCGTCCCCCCGCTTCTGCGCGGCGGGGGCGGCGGCGCGGCCGGCGGCGGGCTTCCGGCCCTGGCCATGGCGGGCGCGCCGAGCGTGACCCGGATCGTCACCACCCCGGACGGCCAGCCCATGCAGGTCCAGGTGCCCGTCGATCCGTCCACCGGCCAGCCGCTCGCCCTGCCCGGCCCCACCGCCGACCTGGAACAGCGCATCGACATCGCCCGCATCGAGGGCCAGGTGAAGGCGAGCTCGGTCAAGCGGGTCGCCGAGTTCGTCGACAACCACCCCGAAGAGTCGGTCGCGCTACTGCGCACCTGGCTCCATGACACGGCCTGACGCGCATGGCGAAGGGCAAGGCGATCACTGATCCAGCGCGGCTCACCGGCCCCGAAAAGGCGGCCGTGATCCTGCTCGCCCTCGGCGAGGACCACACCGTGATCTGGCAGAACCTCGACGACGAGGAGATCAAGGAGATCTCGCAGGCGATGGCCGGCCTAGGCAACGTCTCCGCGAGCGTCGTCGAGCAGCTCCTGGTCGAGTTCATCTCCAACATGTCGGGCGCGGGCTCGATCATGGGGTCGTTCGAGCAGACCCAGCGCCTTCTCTCGTCCTTCCTCGACGCCGAGAAGGTCGACAGTCTGATGGAGGAGATCCGCGGTCCCGCCGGCCGGACCATGTGGGACAAGCTGGGCAACGTGAACGAAGCGGTGCTCGCCAACTACCTCAAGAACGAATACCCGCAGACCGTCGCCGTGGTGCTCAGCAAGGTGAAGTCCGAGCATGCCGCACGCGTGCTGGCGGCCCTTCCCGAGGACTTCGCGCTCGAGTGCGTGACGCGGATGCTGCGCATGGAGCCGGTGCAGCGCGAAATCCTCGACAAGATCGAGCAGACCCTGCGCACCGAATTCATGTCGAACCTGGCGCGGACCTCCAAGCGCGACAGCCATGAGATGATGGCGGACATCTTCAACGCCTTCGACCGCCAGACCGAGGCGCGGTTCATCGCCGCCCTGGAAGAACGCAACCGCGAGAGCGCCGAGCGCATCCGCGCCCTGATGTTCGTGTTCGAGGACCTGTCGAAGCTGGATCCGGGCGGGGTGCAGACCCTGCTGCGGGCGGTGGAGAAGGATCAACTGGGCCTGGCGCTCAAGGGCTCGTCCGACGCCCTGCGCGAGATGTTCTTCTCCAACATGTCCGAGCGGGCCTCGAAGATCATGCGCGAGGACATGGAGAGCATGGGTCCGGTGCGCCTGCGCGATGTCGACCAGGCCCAGATGGCCATGGTCCAGGTCGCCAAGGATCTGGCCGCCAAGGGCGAGATCATGCTGGCCGGTTCCGGCGGCGAAGATGAGCTGATCTACTGATGACCGGTCCCTCGCCCCAAAAATTCGGCTTCGACACCGTCTTCAGCGACGACGGCGACGTGGCGTTCGCCGCGCCCCGGCCCAAGCGCCTCTACACGATCGAAGAGGTCGAGCAGCTGCGCCAACAGGCCTATGCCGACGGCGAGCGTCAGGCCCTGGCCTCGATGCAGGCGCTGCAGGCCCAGGCGCTGGCGGGCATCTCCGACGCCGCGGCCCAGGCGCTCGGCAAGCTGGCCGAAGTCGCCCATGAGCATCGCGTCGGCTCGGCCGAGCTCGCGATGGCCTGTGGCCGGGCCCTCGCCGACGCGGCCCTGGGCCATTTCCCGCATGCGCCGGTGCAGGCCGCGCTGGAATCCCTGGCGCGAGAGGTCGAGGCCGCGCCGCGGCTGGTCGTCAGCGCCGCGCCGGACGTCGCGGCCGGCCTCGCTGAAGCGCTCTCGGAGACCGCTCAGGCGATCGGCTACGCCGGCCAGATCGTGGTGCGGCCGCAGCCGGCGCTCAGCCCCGCGGCGTTGCCGCTCGCCTTCGGCGACGGCTCCGCGGCGTTCGACCCCGCCCAGGCTACCCAGCGCGTCTCCGCCGTTCTGGCCGCGGCCCTAGCCGCCGAGGGCCTGCATGCCGAACCCCTCATTCCCGGTAGCGAAGGCTGACCTAGATGGCCGACAACGACCTCAAGCTCGACGAGTTCGGACCCTCCGAGGGGCCGATGGAATTCGGGGGCGAACTCGAAGAGAAGACCGCCACGGACCTGGCCCCTGTCTTCGACGTGCCGGTCTCGATCTCCGCCGTGCTGGGACGCGCCAGCATGAGTGTCGCCCAGCTGCTGCAGCTCAGTTCCGGCAGCGTGCTGGAGCTGGACCGCAAGGTCGGCGAGGCGATCGACATCTATGTGAACAACCGCCTGGTGGCCCGCGGCGAGGTCGTCATCGTCGACGAGCGCCTGGGCGTGACCATGACCGAAATCATCAAGGACGGCGACTCGCAGGCCTGACGGTCGCGGGACGTAGGGAGACATGAGTATGCGGCTTCTGGTCGTCGGAAAACTGAACGGGCAACTGTCCTCCGCCGTGAAAATGGCGATGGCGGCGGGCGCCAAGGTCAGCCACGTGGAGACCATCGCGGCGGCGACGCATGCGCTGCGGGCTGGTCAGGGGGCGGACCTGCTGCTGGTCGACTACGACCTCGACATCGCCGCCCTGATCGCGGCGAACGAGGCCGAGCGGATCCGGGCGCCCGTCGTGGCCTGCGGCGTCGATCCCGACGCCAAGAAGGCGGGCGACGCGATCCGGGCCGGCGCCAAAGAGTTCATCCCCCTGCCCCCCGAGGCGGAGATGATCGCCGCCGTCCTAGCCGCCGTCTCCGACGACAACAAGCCTATGGTCGTGCGCGATCCGGCCATGCAGTCGATCCTGCAACTGGCCGACCAGGTGGCCGCCTCGGAGGCCTCCATCCTGATCACCGGCGAGAGCGGGTCGGGCAAGGAGGTCATCGCCCGCTACCTGCACCAGAAGTCGCGACGGGTCTCCAAGCCATTCATCTCGGTGAACTGCGCGGCCATTCCGGAGAACCTGCTGGAGAGCGAGCTGTTCGGTCACGAGAAGGGCGCCTTCACCGGCGCGCTGGCCCGGCGGATCGGCAAGTTCGAGGAAGCCAACGGCGGCACCCTGCTGCTGGATGAAATTTCCGAGATGGACGCCCGGCTGCAGGCCAAGCTGCTGCGCGCGATCCAGGAGCGCGAGATCGACCGGGTCGGCGGCGCCAAGCCGGTCAAGGTCGACATCCGCATCCTCGCCACCTCCAACCGCGATCTGGCCCAGGCGGTGAAGGACGGGACCTTCCGTGAGGATCTGCTCTACCGGCTGAACGTCGTGAACCTGCGCCTGCCGCCGCTGCGCGAGCGCCCGGGCGACATCGTCGCGCTGGCCGAGTTCTTCGTGAAGAAGTACGCCGCCGCCAACGGCGCGCCCGAGCGGCCGCTGTCGGCCGAGGCAAAGCGCCGGCTCGCCGCCCATCGCTGGCCCGGCAACGTGCGCGAGCTGGAGAACGCCATGCACCGCGCCGTGCTGCTGGCCATCGGCCCGGAAATCGAGGAAAGCGCCATTCGCCTGCCGGACGGCCAGCCCCTCGCCCCGGCCGACCTAGGCGCGCGGACGGCCGCCGTGGCCGCCAGCGCAGCCGAGGCGGTGACCCGCGGCTTCGTCGGCCAGACCGTGGCCGCCATGGAGCAGCAGCTGATCATCGACACCCTGGAGCACTGCCTGGGCAACCGGACCCATGCGGCGAACATCCTGGGCATCTCGATCCGCACCCTGCGCAACAAGCTCAAGGAATACACCGAGGCTGGCGTCTCGGTGCCGGCGCCCCAGATGGGCTCCAACGCGGCCTGAGCTGACCCGTGGCGGACACCAGCTTCTTTGGCGGCACGCGTCCCACACCGAGGGACGTCGTAGGCTGGCTTGCCCAGGGCGAGGTGGCGATGGCGCTTGGCGTCATCGGCGTCATCGTCCTGCTGATCCTGCCGGTGCCGTCCTTCATGCTGGACGGCCTGCTGACGGTCTCGATCAGCTCCGCCGTGCTGATCCTGATGACCTCTCTGTTCATCAAGCGGCCCCTGGAGTTCTCGGCCTTCCCAACCGTGCTCCTGGTCACCACCCTGTTCCGCCTGGCGCTGAACGTGGCCTCGACCCGGCTGATCCTGGGCCATGGCCACGAGGGCACCCACGGGGCCGGCAAGGTCATCGAGGCCTTCGGTCACCTGATGACCGGCGGCAGTTTCGCCATCGGCCTGATCGTCTTCGCGATCCTGGTGATCGTGAACTTCGTCGTCATCACCACGGGCTCGG
>CAMFIW010000188.1 GCA_945952355.1 uncultured Phenylobacterium sp.
CTGGAGCCGGGCGGCACGCTCTATATCGGCCACTCCGAACGGGTCACCGGACCGGCGGCCAACATCTTCCACACGGTGGGCCTGACCACCTATGCCCTGAGGAGCGGCCAATGAGCGTCGGCGTCCTCGTGGTCGACGACTCCGCGACCATGCGTGGCCTGATCGCCGCGGCCCTGCGCCGCGACCCGGAAATCGAAGTGCTTGGCTTCGCCAACGACCCGATCGAGGCCCGGGAGCAGATCAAGAAACTGAACCCCGACGTCGTAACCCTCGACGTCGAAATGCCCCACATGAACGGGCTGGAGTTCCTGGAAAAGATCATGCGCCTGCGGCCCATGCCGGTGGTGATGGTCTCGACCCTGACCCAGGCCGGCGCCGAGGTGACCATCGCCGCCCTCGAACTGGGCGCGGTGGAGTGCATCGGCAAGCCCGTCGGCGGCGCTACGCCCTCGGAGACCTTCAAGGACCTGGCCGAGAAGGTGAAGACCGCCGCCCGCGCCCGGGTGAAGCCCTATTCCGGCCCGGTGGTCCCGGTCGAGCGGTCCAGCAATTACCAGCCGGCCAAGGACCTGATCCTGGCGATCGGTTCGTCCACCGGCGGGGTCGAGGCGCTGATGACGGTGCTGGCCAACTTCTCCGAGACCTGCCCGCCGACCGTGATCACCCAGCACATGCCGGCGACCTTCACCAAGAGCTTCGCCGCGCGGCTCGACCGCATCTGCGGCGCCCACGTCGCCGAGGCGCACGACGGCGCGCGGCTGTTGCCCGGCCATGTCTATGTGGCGCCCGGCGGCGACGCTCACCTGGAAGTCGTGGGGACCACCCATCCCACCTGCCGCCTGCGCGAGGCGGATCCCGTGAACGGCCATCGCCCATCTGTGGATGTGCTGTTCGAATCGGTCGCCCGGCTGCACCGGCCGGCAACCGGTGTCATCCTGACCGGCATGGGCCGCGACGGCGCCCAGGGACTTCTGACCCTGCGCAACGGCGGCGCCCGCACCCTGGGCCAGGACGAGTCGAGCTGCGTTGTCTACGGCATGCCTAAGGCCGCCTTCGAGATCGGGGCCGTCGAAAAGCAAGTCCCGCTGGCGCGCATGGGCCAGGCCATCCTCAATATCTGCTCGGCCTCGGCCGAAGCCCAAAGGAGCGTGTGATGCCCGCCGCCTCCGCCATGAAGGTGCTGATCGTCGACGATCAGCAGACCATGCGCAGCCTCATCCGCACCAGCCTGCACGCCCTGGGCATCACCCAGACACGGGAGGCCCCCGACGGCGAGGAAGCCCTGCGCGCCATGCTCTCGGTTCCGGTGAACCTGGTCATCACAGACTTCAACATGCCCAAGCTCGACGGCCTCGGCCTGCTGCGCGCCATCCGTGCGCACGGCCCGACCTCGAAGACGGCGGTGATCATGCTGACCGGCCGCGCGGACCGCGAGCTGGTCCAGCGGGCGGTGCAGTTTGGGGTCAACAACTACCTTGTGAAACCGTTCACCACCCAGACGCTAAAAGAGAAGATCGAAGCGGTGTTCGGGGCCCTGACATGATCGTCGAAAACGCCGCCCACCATCATCTCGGCAAGAAGGTGCACGTCATCCAGGGCGAGCATCACGTGACCTCGGATCCCGACGTCATGCTGACCACGATCCTCGGAAGCTGTGTGGCCGTGTGCCTGCGCGACACCAAGATGGGGATCGGCGGGATGAACCACTTCCTGCTGCCCGAGGGCAAGGCCGAGGGCCTGGACGAAAGCCGCCGCTATGGCGCCTACGCCATGGAACTGCTGATCAACGACATCCTGCGCTCCGGCGGCCGCCGCGAGCGGATGGAGGCCAAGCTCTTCGGCGGCGCCCGCATGTTCGGCGGTCTCTCCGACGTCGGCGCGTCCAACGCCGCCTTCGCCGAGAAATTCCTCCGCGACGAAGGCATCCCGGTGGTCGGCGGCAGCCTGGGCGGCTTCGGCGCCCGGCGCGTCCAGTACTGGCCCGCGACCGGCCGCGCCCAGCAGCGCACCGTCACCGACACCAACGAGGTGGCGCGCCTGAAGGAGGTCCCGGCCAAGGTCGTCGCGCCCGCCGCGACCGACGACGGCGACCTGGAGCTGTTCTGATGAGCCAAGCCGCCCCGAGCCATACCCCCGAGGTGCTGGCTTCGCTCGCGGCGGAGCTCGAGCACGCCGGCGCCCTGTGCGACAAGCTCGAGCTTCTGGTCACCCAGCTCGTCCGCGCCAGCCGCGGCGAGCCGCTACAGATCGCCCTGACCGAGGCCCAGACCCTGGACGTCCTGACCCAGCACCTGGCGGCGCTCGCCATCTTCACGCGCAACCTCGCCCAGCAGGCGCCTTCGGGCGTCTTCGACCTGAGCAATGCCGTCGCCGGCGTCACCCTGGGCGATCTGGCCAAGCGGCTCGCGCGGGTCAGCCAGGAGAGCGGCGAGGCGCTGGCGGCGTCCGGCGACCTGGATCTCTTCTAGCAGGACCCTCCCCCATGGCCCTGGATCCCGCCATCCGCATCAATCTCGAACGGTCGGTCATCCTGTTGGTCGACGACAATCCGCAGGCGCTCGAGGCCCTGTCGGGGATGGTTCGCGGCTTCGGCGTGCGCAAGCAGTTCAAGTGCAAGTCCGGGGCGGAGGCGATGCACATCGTCAAGACCCAGGAGCTCGACCTCATCGTGATCGACAGCTCCATGCCCGACATGGACGGCTACGATTTCGTACGCTGGTTGCGTCGCGAGGCGGCGCCCGAGGTCCAGTTCACCCCGGTGATCATGCTGACCGGCCACGCCGCGCGCAGCATGGTGGAAAAGAGCCGCGACAGCGGCGCGAACTTCGTGATGGCCCGGCCGTTCACGCCGGAGATCCTCCTGCAGCGGATCTTCTGGGTGGCCAAGGACGAGCGCCAGATGGTCAAGGCCGACAGCTATATCGGCCCCGATCGCCGCTTCAAGAACCTCGGACCGCCGCTGGGTATGAAGGGGCGCCGCAAGGACGACCTCTCCGGCCACATCGGCGCGGCGACCGATCCGAACCTCGATCAGACGGACATCGACCAGATGTTCAAACCCGCGCGGGTGCAGCTTTGAGCGAAGCCGAATTCATCAAGGTCAAATACCGGCTCACCGATCAGGTGGCCAAGCCCGGCGGCATGACCGCCGAGCTCGCCAACGAGCGCGCCATGCGCGAACTGGCGGCCCTGGGCGGCGATGCGCGCAAGGCGATCGGCGCCACGATCACGCGCATGGAGGAGATGGTGAAGGCCCGGGAGGCCACCGTCGACGCCGTCTATGACGAGAGCTCGACCGTGCTGGACATCGCCGGCATGTTCAACCAGCGGATCCTCTGCGACGCCGCCTACAGCCTGTGCGAACTGGCCGACCGCCTGCGCACCATCGGCCGCCACGATTGGCAGGCGATCGGCGTTCACGTCAGCGCGCTCCGCCTGATCTGGTCGAAGGACAAGAACGTCGGCCCCGATATGAAGACCGTCGTCGACGGACTCTGGGCCCTGACCGACCGCTTCAACCCGACCTGAACATCTTCCCCCAAGGCGTGGGGGAAGGTTGGCCGCTACTCCAACCCTTCGGCCGCGTCGCCGTCGGCGTCGGCGGGCCGAGTCTCGGTGGTCGGCTTGGCGAAGCGCTGGCTCACCCGCCGCAGGCCTTCCAGGATCGCCTGGGTGCCGGCCCCGTCGCGCGCCGCCTCGGTCTTCAGCAGCAAACGGAAGGCGCGCAGGTGCACCGCGACCGCGTTCACGTCCCAGGTCTTGCCGCTCATCAGGTAGTCCAGCAGGTCGGCCAGGCTGACCAGCATGGTGTCGATGGGCTTCAGGTTGCAGGCCGTCGCCACGCCCACCGTCTTGCTGACCATGCCGTAGAGCTCGCCGGCCAGCTCGGCGTTGAAGGCGCCCTGGGTCCGGGCGACCAGCGCCTCGGCCTTGTCCAGCACCACCGACAGCTCGCCCAGGCAGTCGGCCTGGAGGCCCTCCAGCCCCTTGTTGGCGTCGCGCATGGCGTCCGCCACGGGCTTGCCGCCCGGCGTGCGGATCAGCTTGGCGAGGCGGACCTCGGGAACGTGGATCGAAACCGCGCCGCTCATATCTGCACCCGCCGGGTCTTCAGCATGCCGTCGATCATTTCCTGTTCCATGTTGGGGCCCTGGGACTCGCCGACCTCGGGCGGGAGGTCGTCCCGCCGGCGGCCGGCCATGCCCGCGGGCACGCCCTCGTTCTTGAAGCGCCGGTCCGGGCCGACATAGCTGTCGCACTCGACGAAGCGGCGGCCTTCCCTGGAGATCCAGAGGATGCGCTCCAGCACCGAGATCGGGGTCAGCGGCTTGGCGATGATGAAATGGGCGCCGCAGTCGCGCGCCTTGTTCACCGCCGCGTTGGGCGTATGGCCAGCGGTCAGCAGCACCGGCACGTAGCAGTTCGGCTGGATGCCCGAGCGGCGCAGCCAGCTCACGAAATCGTAGCCGGCGCCCGACGCGCCCATCGCATCGACGATCATCAGGTCCAGCTCGACCTTCTGGACGGTCGCCTCGGCCTCGGCGACGGTCTCGCAACGGTGCAGGACCTTGGCGCCGAAGCCGGTGAGGATCTGGACGAGGATGCTCATCCCCAGCGGCGTTTCCTCGAGCAGCAGCACCGAGGCGCGATTGAGGTTGAACCGGGCTCGCGATTCTGGATTCAGCCCCATTCGTCTCCGCCCGCCGTCTATGTCGCCCCCTTCGAAGGCGACCTGACGTCCGCGGCGGCGCCGGGAAGGCCCCGCGGACCCTCGGACCATCGCAAGACAGCGTTAATAAGAACTTCCCGTTTTGGGGACACCCCTCAAAATGGGGGCCGCAGATAGAGCGGATTTCCCAGCAGAATCAGCTTCCCGTCGGCCGATCGCACGTCGATCCGTAGCCAATGGGCCTTTCCGTCAGCCTCCAGCGCGAAAACCCTGCGCGCTTCCGTCGCACCCAGAAGGACCTCGAAAGGCCCGGCCAGCGCGGCGCCGTCGCCGGCTAGGCTGAGCTTCGCGCCGGGCGGCGCGCCCGCCACGCGCACCTCGACCTCCACCCGCGCGCCCGCCGCGACCGGAAGGACGTCGCCCATCTCGGCCCGCGCCTCGCCCGACCGCGCCTCGACCTCGAGCAATCGGTCCTTCGTGCCCCAGACGTCGACGAACACGTGTCCCGCCCGGATCGCCTCCAGCACGGCGACCTGGCTCAGCTCGCGGGCATGGACCACGGTCGTCGGCACGCCGATCGCGGACGCCCGGTCGGGCGGCGCCGTCGCGTCGTGATTGTCCGATCCGCCGACGGCGGCGATGCGGTCGCCGGCGTTCAGCCGCGCCTCCCAGAAGGGGATCGAGCTCAAGGGGCCCTCCGGTCCCATGACCTGGAGGCTCCCGCCGTTGATCGCTTCGATCGCCTGGACGCGGCGCCAGTCGGTGCTCGCGGTCCATCCGCAGCCCATGCAGGCCTCACCGGACGGCAGTCCCGGATGGTTGACCGAGACGAGGGCCTTGGCCGCCTCCGCCTCGTCCAGGATCGCATCGAGGCTGGGCGCTCGCGGCGAGCCGAGCTGGAAGTCCAGCGCCGCCGTGGTCCCGTAGACGTTCGCGTGGCCCTGGAAGGTGGTGATCTCCCGCGCCGGGATCAGCAGCAGGTCGTCGAAATAGGGGGCGAGTTCGCGCAGCGCATTGTTCTGGGCCACGGCGTTGTGGTCGCTGACCGCGATGAAATCGAGGCCTCGCGCCTGTGCCGCCTCCAGCGTCTTGAACACCGGACAGGGGACCTTGGCGCCGCTCATCGACAGGCACGAGCCGTCGGAGTGGGCCGTGTGCATGTGCAGGTCGCCGCGGTACCAGCCCGGCCCCGCCTTCACCGGCTGCTTGCCGAACCCCGGGAAAGGCGTGTCCGCCCGATCGAACCAGATCTTCGCGGTGTAGGCCGCGCTCGCGGTCTTCCGCAGGTTCGGCACGCCCACCACCAGCTTCCAGGTCCCCGGTGGCAGGGGGCCGGGCAGGTAGGAGGGCGTGGCGTCCGCCTCCTCGATCGTGAAGGCCTGCTTGTTTCCGCCGCTCCAGCCCCGCATACGCACCGGGTCGCGGACGCCGAGATCGATCACCGCGCGCTGGTCGCGGCCCGTATAGTCGAACGCCACGGTCAGCCGCACCGTGCCCGCCGGCAGCCTGAACGGGACCTCGCGATAGGTCTCGTGGTCCTTGCCGGTCAGGGTCCCGGTC
>CAMFIW010000189.1 GCA_945952355.1 uncultured Phenylobacterium sp.
TCGTCGCCCTCACGCTTGCGCCGCGCCTCCGCCCGGCCCGCGAGCTGGACGTCGTCGCCTTCGCGCTTGCGCCGAGCTTCCGCGCGGCCGGCGAGTTGAACGTCATCACCTTCACGCTTGCGACGCGCCTCGGCGCGGCTGGCGAGTTCGGGCTGGTCGGCCTCGCCACGCTTGCGGCGCGCCTCGTGGGCATGCAGCCCGGCCTTGGTTTCGGCCTCGGAACTGATCGCGGCGGCGGCGGCCGGCAGGGCCACGGCGGCCGCGGCGGCGCCCAGGCCGACGCCGGTCAGCAGGCTGCGGCGCGAGACGTCGGGCGTCGAGCCAGGCGGGGTGGCGCGCTCGGCCATCAGGCCGGCGTCGGCAAGGCGGTCGAGGGCGCTCCAGATCGCGCCGACCGGGCGGCCGAGCCGCAGGGCGATTTCCTGGGCGGAGGCGGCGCCGTCGGCGGCCTCCCAGACCCGGGCTTCAAGCTCGTCGAGCCGGGCGAGATCCTCGCCGAGCCGATCCTGCACCAGAGTGTAAACACCGACTTGCAGCGCGATCACGTCGTCGCGCCGGGACCGAGGATGACCCGCCATGATTCCCTCCCACTCCCAGTTGAGCGGGACTGTACAGAGGGCCTCCGGAAGTGACAATTCACGTTCGATGAGCATTGTTCTCTTTCGCCGCGTCGCCTGCAGCGCGCGCATCTGGATCGCCGACGGCTTTTGCGACGCTCGCGAGGCGGTCGACCTGCTCGCCCTGGCCGGCGACGGCTCGGCCTTTGGCGGCGAGCACGACGAGACGGGGCAGTCCTGTGAGCTTCCGGTGGCGTCCGGCGTCGCGGCGACCGCGCTGGCGCGCCGCATCTCGGCGGTGCTGGCGCTCGGAAGCCACCCGCTGGAGACCCTGAGGTTCCGCCGCTACGGGGTCGGCGAACATCACCCGCCGCACGTCGACTGCTACGAGGAGGACGACGGCCGCCGCCTGGTCGCGACCGCCATGCTGTGCCTGGTCGGCCCGGAGGCCGGCGGCGAGACGGTGTTCCCCAACGCCGAACCGCGGGTGGCCCTGGCGCCGCGGTTGGGACGGCTGGCGGTCTGGCTGAACTATGGCGAGGACGGTGAGCCGGACCCCGCCTCGCGGCACGAGGCGCTGGCGGTCCTGGCCGGCGAGAAGACCACGCTGACCGCCTTCGTCTACGCCCACGCGCTTGGAGAGCCGGCCTTCGCCGCCGGTCTCGACGCGGACGAGGCGATCCCCGGCGTGCGGGTGGTCGCGTGAGCCCGCGGCTGGTCTGCATCGAGGACGAGACGCCGCAGATCACCCTCGACTACCTGGGCGAGGCGTGCGCGGCGCGGGGCGTCGAGTTCGTACGGATCGACGCAGGCCGCTTCGAGCTCGACCCCGAGGAAGGTCTGGCCTGGGGCGACATGCTCTATCGCGCCGGGATCAGCGGCCGGGCGATGCGGGTCGAACAGCAGCTCCTGCACCCCGGCGTCGCGACCTTCTATGTCGAGCCGCTGGGCGCGTTCTGGGGCCCGATCAACTATCCCCTGCTGTTCCAGCAGGTCGGCCTGCCGATGCCGCGGACCCTGCCGATGGAGACCGCCGACCGTGCGGCGCTGGAACGGGCGGTGGCCTGGCTGGGAGGCTATCCGGTGGTGGTGAAAATGCTGGGCGGGTCACGCGGCGTGGGCGTGCTGCGGGCGGACGGGCCGACCGCGCTCTACGGTCTGGCCGACCTGCTGCTCGCCGAAGGCCGAACGCCGTTCATGAGCGCCTATGTCGACCCGGCGGATCACTGGCGGGTGACGGTGGTCGGCGGCCGGGCCGTGGCGGCCTATCTGAATCCGAAGGAGGCCCAGGACTTCCGCACCTATGGCAGCGAACGGCCGGAGGATTTCCTGGCCGACCCGCCTGCCGACCTGGCGGAACTGGCCCTGGCGGCGGCCCGGGCCAGCCGGGTCGAACTGGCAGGCGTCGACATCCTGCGGCACGAGAGCGGCCGCCTGTATCTGCTGGAGGCCAATTTTCCCTGCTACTTCGCCCAAGCTCAGGAGTTCGGCGGCGTCGACGTGGCCGGCGCCATGGTCGAGCACCTGATGGCCAAGGCCGCCCACCTGCGCTCACGCGAGACGGGCGGCGCCTGACCTCAGGCCGCGGCGGCGGCCTCGCGGCGCCGGCGCAAGGTCGCGCCCAGAAGGCCGAAGCCGACGATCATCATCGCCCAGGTTCCGGGTTCCGGCACATTCGAGGTGATCGACTTGAAGATGTCGGGCGAGACCACGTCGTGGGTGCCCGCATAGTAGGTGTGCTCGGTGTCGTAGACGATCGAGAAGGTATGCGAGGCGTCGGTGAACCCGCCGCGGTTGGAAATCGCCTGCAAGGTCGAGATCACCACGAACCGGTCGCCCGGATTGAGGCGGATCGCACCCCCGTCGCAAGCGGTGTTGAGCGAGATGGTGGCGAGGTTCTCGCCCGAGGTCCCGGCCGAGGTGAAGCCGCCGGCCGCGATCGCGCCGGTGCTGCAGTCCGGGAAGGCGTTCGTGGTGTTGGCGATGATGTCTTCCGCCGTGGACGACGGGCCGAGTCCATCGAAGGCCGAGACCGGCATGATGCCGAACGCCACGTTGAGGAAGCCCTCTCCCGGCGCGTCGCCGGGGATCTCGTCCTTGGAAATGACGTAGTGCAGCATGCCGTTCAGGGCCAGATCGATCGCGACGTCGCCGGTATAGGTGTAGCTGCGCAGACCGCTGGTCGAGGCGCCTGTCCGAGTCAGGTCCCCGGCCGTGGAGGCCGCGTGGACGATCGGCAGGTAGCCATCGCCGAAGGTGACCTGGGCCGAGGCCGAGGCGCCGCCCGGCATGCCCAGAGCAGAAGCGGAGAAGGACTGACCGAACCCGCCGGCATAGGCGGTGTAGTCGCGCGGCAGGACCGTGCACGACGTCGCGTCGGCCGCGCACGGCCGGTTGGTGAAAATCGCCGTCGAAGCGAAGAACTCGGCAGCGCCAGCCGGAGCGGCCGCGGCCAAAAGCGTCGCCGAAAGCGCGGCGCCTGTCAGAGTGGCGCCCACTGTGCGCCTGTGCGAAGAAAATCCACTCACGAAACAACCCCCAAGTTGCATCACCTTGCCGCGGGTCCCCGCCCGCTCCCTATCTGGGCTAGCTCAGGGGAGGGGGATTGAATATTCCCCCGCGGGGGAAGCAAATGTCGGTTGTGGGCAAGATTCGAATTGAGTTCGACCTCTAGATGCAGCTCTACGTGGGTAAAGAGCCATCGGTGGTTGAGGGGATCGAACGGCGAAGACTGATCGAATTCATCGGCCTGCTCGCGGAGAGCGGTGCGGGTCTGGAAGCGATCGCTTCACCTCTGACGGCGGCGCTGAGGGACCTCGTGGGGGCGGTGTCGGGCTCGATCTTCTGGCTGGACGCCGAGCGTCGGCCGCAGGGCTTCTATCACGACTGCGCCCCGGCCGAGTTGAAGGACTTCTTCATCGCCCATTTCGATGAGCTGTTCAGCGATCCGGGCGAGACCAACATGCTCTCGCTGACAGAGGTCGAAGGCCCGTCCGTCGGCCGCCTGCTGCCGGCCGAGGTGCAGCAGTGGTTCTGGGACGGCGCCGTCTACCGGCATCTCTGCGTCCCGCTCGGGCATCGCTACCTGCTGGACATGCGCATCGAGGTTGACGGGGTGGGACGCGCCCTGTTCTGCGCCTGGTATCCCGAGAGCCTGCCGTTTGGCGTGGCCGAGGTGGAGCGGCTGCGGCAGGTTCAGCCGATCGTCGCCCGGGCGTTCCAGCATACGCCCCTGGGCGCGCGGTGGTCGCGGCTCGACGCCGGCGACGCCTATTTCGTGACCGATGCGGCGGGCATTGAGCTGCTGTCGATCAACGACCTGGCGGAGCGCGTGCTGAAGGAGAGCCACCTGCTGCGCCAGAACGTGCCGGCTGTGGGCGAGGTGCGGCATGCTCCGGGGTTCGCGATCGCGATGGCGCGGGCCCAGCCGGCGGAAGCCGAGGGCGAGGGGCGCCAGGAGGCGGAGCCGCTGACCCTGCCGGTGAAGGACGGTCGCCTGGTGGTGCGCGCGGCGCCAGTGCGAGGGCGCGCCGCAGGCCAAGGCGACTCGATCGTTTTCCATCTCGAACGGCAGGCGGCCGCCGAAACGGTTTGGATCGAGCGCCTGATGGGCCTGCCGCTATCGCCGCTGCAACGGCGGCTGGCGCTGTTCGCGGCCCAGGGCGGACAGCGCGCGGAAGCTCTCGACCGCTTCGAGGTCAGTCCCGAGGCGATGAAAAAGCACCTGCGCGCCATCCTGCAGGCGACCGGCGCGGCGAGCTGGACAGAGCTCGCCCTGGCCTAGGTCCCTGGGTGGCTACTGGGGGGTGACCTTGGTGGTGGTGGTCACCTGCTCGGCCGGCGCGGGCGCGGCGGGGGCGCGATGTGTCACGACCTTCGTGCGGGTCGTGGTGTGGCGCGGGCCGCCGCTGCTGCGCTGTGTCGTCGTGGTGGTCTCGATCTGCGGCGCGGGTTGGCTCGCGCTCAAGGCCGCAGCGTTGCGCGCGGCCGCGGCGTCCGCCGCGGACGCCGCGGCCGACTGTTGGGCCGCATCGGCGCGAGCGTTGGCGGTTTGCGCCTGTTGCTGGGCTGTGGCCGCCTGCTGCTGGGCGGCCACAGCCTGGTCCTGGGCTTGTGCGGCCTGATCCTGGGCCGCGGCGACCTGGCTCTGGGCGGCGGCCTCGCTGGCGCGCTGGTCCGCGCGCGCCGACGCAATCGCGTTGTCCTTGTGCTGCTGGCTCATGCCGATCGCCGTGTCGGCGAGGGCCTGGGCGTGGATGGCGTCTTGGATGGCGTCCTCGCGGTGGCCGCGCTTGAAGCTTTCGCGGGCGGCGGCCAGAGCCGCGCGGGCGTCCGCGGTGTCGCGCGGTGCGATGGTGGTCGAGCCGAGCCCCTCGGCGGTCTGCAGCTTGGCCTCTGCGGCGGCGATGGCCTCACGGGCGCGGTCGCTCGTGCTTGCCGCCGAGGCGGGCGCGGCGACGGCGAGGGTGAGTGCGCTCGAGGCGAGCAACGAAGCGATGATCGGGTTACGAAGCATGGTTTTCTCCTGCCATGGCGTGTGGGCCGCCGCGCCCGAGCCGCGGTCGGCGTGGGGCAGGAACGGCTAGGGAGCCGATATGTTTCAGCGCCTTTGCGCGGGCGGGCCGCCGGCCATATAGCTCGCGGCCGTGGCAGACCTGGACCTGACGACGATGAGCGACCTGACCCGCGAGGCGGCCCTGGCGATGGACGCGGCCGATCCGCTGGCGGCCTTCGTCGACGAATTCGATCTGCCGCCGGGGGTCATCTACCTGAATGGCAATTCGCTGGGGCCGGCGCCGAAGGCGGCGTTGGCCAAGGTGCGAGCGGCGGCCGAGGAGGAATGGCGGACCGGCCTGATCACCAGCTGGAACAAGGCCGGCTGGTTCGAGCTGCCCTACCGGCTGGGCGATCGGGTGGGGCGGTTGGTGGGCGCGGCGGCCGGCGAGGTGACGGTGTCGGACGGAACCAGCATCAATCTGTTCCGCGTGGTGTGCGCGGCCCTCTCCCTGCGTCCCGATCGCAGGGTCATCGTGATGGAGGGCTCGAACTTCCCGACAGACAACTATGTGGTTCAGGGCCTGTGCGAGACCCTGGGACGCGGCCACACGATCCGGTTCGCCGAGAAGGACGACCTCGAGGCGGCGATCACCGACGAGGTGGCCTGCGTGGTGCTGACCGAGGTGCACTACAAGACGGCCCACGTCCTCGACATGGCGAAGATGACCGCCAAGGCTCACGGCGTGGGGGCGTTGGCGGTCTGGGACCTTTGCCATAGCGCCGGCGCGATTCCGGTGGACCTGAACGCCTGCGGCGCCGACTTCGCGGTGGGTTGCACCTACAAGTACCTGAACGGCGGGCCGGGCAGCCCCGCCTTCCAGTTCGTGGCCGCCCGGCATCGCGACGGGCTGAAGCAGCCGCTGACCGGCTGGTGGGGGCACGAGGCGCCGTTCGCGTTCGATCGCGACTACGCGCCGGCGGCGGGGATCGGACGGATGTTGACCGGGACCCAACCGATCCTCAGCCTCAGCGCCGCCGAGGCTGGGCTGGACCTGGCCGAGCGCGCGGGCTCCGAGCGGGCGCGCGCGAAGTCACAAGCGCTGGGCAAACTGTTCCAGGATCTGCTGGCGGGGCGGCTGAAGGGCGCCGGCTTCGCGCTGG
>CAMFIW010000190.1 GCA_945952355.1 uncultured Phenylobacterium sp.
GTCCAGAACGGGCGCTTCGGCGCGTGCCTGATGCGCGAGCCGGCGCTCGTCGGCGAGTGCGTCGCCGCGATGAAGGTCGCCGTGCGCGTGCCGGTGACGGTGAAATGCCGGATCGGCGTGGACGACCAGGATCCCGAGGCGGCTCTCGACGCCTTGGCCGATGCGGTGCTGGCCGCCGGCGCGGACGCGCTGGTGGTGCATGCCCGCAAGGCCTGGCTGCAGGGCCTGTCGCCCAAGGAAAACCGCGACATCCCTCCCCTCGACTATGCGCGCGTCCATCGCCTGAAGGCGCGCCTGCCGCACGTGCCGATCTCGATCAACGGCGGCATTGCCGGCCTGGCCGAGGCCGCGGTCCAACTCGCTGAAGTCGACGGCGTGATGCTGGGGCGAGCCGCCTACCACGACCCGGGCCTGCTGCTCGCCGTCGACCCGCACCTGTTCGGCGAGGCGCCGCCGGCCCTCGATCCCTTCGCCGCGATCGAGGCGTTCGAGCCCTATGTCTCCGCACGCCTGGCCGAGGGCACGCGGCTGCACGCCATCACGCGGCACATGCTGGGCCTGTTCAACGGCCGGCCCGGTGCGCGGGCCTGGCGCCGGCACCTTGCGACCGAGGGCGTGAAGCCGGGAGCCGGGCTGGACACCTTGCGCGACGCGTTGGCCCACGTGCGCCGCGCCCCGGCCGAGGACGGGGAACCCGTGGCCGCCTGATCGGCCCGACGCAGGCCTTGTTCCGCCCGCCCATGCGATTTTCGCATGGCTGCGCGCCTTGCCCCCCGGCCCGAAATGGCCCAGAGCTTCGGGTGCACGCCTTCCTGCCCCCGAGGTTTCCATGTTCCAGGACATCGCCGTCACCCAGCTCGTGATCCTGGCCGTGGGCCTCCTCGCCGCGGGCGCGGTGACCGGGCTCTTGGCCGGCATCTTCGGCGTCGGCGGCGGGGCCATCATCGTGCCGGTGCTCTACGAGCTCTTCCGCATCCAGGGCGTGCCGGAGGATGTCCGCATGCCGCTCGCGGTGGGCACGTCGCTGGCCATCATCATCCCGACCTCGATCCGATCCTTCAGGGCGCACCAGAAGAAGGGCGCGGTCGATCTCTCGATCCTGAAGGCCTGGGCCGTGCCCGTCGTGGTGGGCGTGATCCTCGTCCGGCGCCTCGAGGCGCGCATCGTGGCGCGGTTCGGCCTCGACGTGCTCCGGTTCAGGCTCCGCGTCGAACGCCGCGTCGAAGGCCGAACTGCCGCCGACAGGTTCTTCGGTGATCGCCGAACGGAAGGCCGGCATCGCCGGTCCGTGGGGCTCGGCGAGTTCCAGCTCAGGCTCGAAGCTCTCGTCCTCGTCTTCGCTCTCGTGCGCGGTGGCGGCGAAGCCATCGGCCGCCTCGAAATCCTCGGCGTCGAAGCCGCGCTGATCCGGCGCGGCGGGGAAGCTCTCGGCCGCGAAGGCTCGCGGCGTCTCGAACGACTCGGCGGCCGCCTGGGTCGCGGCTTCGGCCTCGAACGGCTCGGGCGCGTGAGCCTCGACCTCATAGGCTTCGGCCTTCGGTTCGGGAGCTTCGAAGGCGACCTGGTGGGAATCTGGCTCGGTCGAAGACCCGGACTCGAGGGCCTCGAACTCGGCGGACGCGCCGAAGGGATCCTCCTCCTCGTCCTCGACCTGGAGCGCGGCCGGGGCCAGTTGCTCGAACGTCGGCGGCGCGGCCGGGGGCTGAGCGACGGGCCGCGGCGGCGGGGTCGCGAAGCCGGTGCGGGTCATCGCCCCCGCGGCCCCGACATTGAACGGCCGCGCAGGCGTCGGCGGCGGAGGGGCCGCCGGCTCCGGCAGGTCCGGGAATGGCTCGGGTTCACCAAAGGCGTGCGTCCGATCGGCCAGGCCAAGATGCGCCTGCGGCTGCGCCGCCACCTGTTCGGCGATGCGCTTCTGGGTCTCGCTCAGCCGCGCGTCGATCTTCTCGCGGGCCTCCTCCAACAGGCGCGCCGTGCGTTCCTCGCTCTGGCGGATGCGCTCCACAAGAGCGTCGGAGGCGTTGTCGCTGCGCTGGTTGATCTTCTCGGTGACACGAGCGACCTGCTCGCCGACCTCGTCGAAGGCCTGGGCGGAGCGGCGTTCGGCGTTGGCGATACGCTCGGCCAGGCGCTCGCTGATGCGGGCGATCTCGCCGCCCAGCCGTTCCATCGCCTCGGCCTGGATGGTGTCATTGCGCGACAGCCGCGTCTCGACCGTGTTGGCGATCCGCGCGATCTCGCCGCTGACCTGACCGATCGCATCGGCGCTGCGGGTCTCGCTCGAGGCGACCCGCCGGTTGAGGTTGTCGGCGACGGTCAGCATTTCCTGGCCGACGCGCTCGATGGCCTGGGCCGAACGATGCTCGGCCTCACGGACCTGCTCGGCCATCTCGGTGAGCTTGCGCTCCATCCGGTCGAAGCGGCTCTCGGCCGACGCTTCCAGCGCCTGGACCAGTTCGCCTCGCGTCGACTCGAAGCGCGCCTTCAGGTGGTCGGACAGTTGCTGGAAGCGTTGCTCCAGGTCCTGGCCCGGCTGCGCGGCCTCGACCGACGCGACCCGACGATCCATCCCCGAGAACGACGCCCGCAGGCTCTCCAACGCCTCGGAGGTGCGCGCCTCGGCTTCGGTGAGGCGCTCGCCCACGCGACCGACCACCTCCTCGATCACCTCGACCGACGGCGCCGGCTGGCCGGCCTCGGCCCTCTCTACGCGCTGGCGCAAGTCGGCCAGGGTCTGGCGGGTGCGGTTCTCACCCTCGTAGAGGTGATTGGCGACCCGCCCCAGCGCTTGCTCCAGGGCGCGCAGGGCCTCCGCGGAACGCGGACCGGACGCCTCGGCCTCCATGCGGCGGACACGCTCGACCAGGCGCTGCTGGTCGGCGCGCGCCTCTTCCGAGACCCCCTCGAACCGCGCGGCGATGGAGACGTGGTCGCGCTCGGCGGCCTCGATGCGGGAAATCGCCTCGCGCACAGAGTGTTCGACGCCGGAGATCGCCGCGCCGGTGCGGCCTTCCGAGGTCTCGATACGCTCGGTCAGGCGCTCCAGGGCGTCGGTCACACGGCCGATTTCGTCGCCCGGATGGGATGGCGCCTCATAGCGCGAAGGTGGTTCGGACAGGGCTTCAGGCCGAATGGGCGGCTCCGCGCCCCGGAAGATCTCGTGACGCGGCGTTTCGTAATAGGTGCGTTCGGCGCGCTCGCCGAAGATGCGGGGCGCGTAGTCGGGATCGGTGAAGTAAGACTGCGAGGTGATTTCCTCGGGCCCCTCTTCCTCGAGGATCATACGATTGAGCCATTCGCCCAGAGTCATCCCCGACCGCCGGGCTAGGTCCTTGGCGACCTCCCGGGCCTTCGGGTCGATGCCCTTGACGCTCCAAGGCGCCCCCGACGTCATACGAATCGCTCTCCCGGGCCAGTAATTCAGACGCTAGCTACCGTTGCTTGGGGTGTAAACGTACGCGACGCCCAAGATGTAGCGCCCAAGAGCTTTGCCTGTGGACGAACTACAAGTTATCCGAGCGACAGATAGCGCCGTACCCGCCAAGGACAAAGCCTCGGCGGCGCCGCACCTTTACCCGCGGGGGCCTGCTGCGCTACGCGGTCGCACATGACGATCCCCGTGACCCTGGCCGTCATCGCGGCCCTGGCGGCGACCGCCTTGTTCTGTGGCTGGCGCGGGGCGCGGCCGCCGGATCTGATGCGCGGACCGCGCATGACGCCGTGGCGCCTGCTGATGGTCTCCGCCTCGGCCGGAGTGCTGATTTTCCTGGTCCATCTTGTGAACCTGCTGGGGGTCACGACCGGCCGCTAGGCGGCCTCGGGCAGGACCGCGGTCTCATCCCCGCGCTTGGGGCGCTTGGCCAGGCCCGCCACCCCGCCGGAGGACAGCAATCCCACGTCGGCGAGCAGCAGCGGGATGGCCCACTTGCGGGGCGAGGCGATATAGCGCGGATGCCAGTTCGGGTCGTACTTGTCCTTGTACTTACGCACACCCTGGAAGTTGTAGAGATCCTCGCCGCGTTCGAAGAACAAATTGCCGACCCGCGACATCATCGGCGCCAGCGGGCGGTCCTCCAGCCCCGCCAGCGGAGCCATGCCGAACTCGAAGGCCTGGTAGCCCTGGGCCCGTCCCCACTCGATCAGTTCGACGAACAGATAGTCCATGATGTTCTTGGGCGCCTCGTCGGCATAGCGCATCAGATCCATCGAGAACGATGTGCGCGCCGCCGTCGTCCAGAGATTGGCGAAGGCCACGATACGGCCGTCGAACCGCACCACGGCTACCGGGAACTCGGCGATGTAGCCGGGGTGGAACCCGCCCATCGAGAAGCCCTTCTCACCGCCGGCATGGTGGCCGAGCCAGTTCTCCGAGATCGCGCCGAGTTCGCCCAGGTGGGCGGCCACCTCGGCCGGCGTCAGCACCTGGAAGGTGGCGCCATCCTCGCCCGCCTTGCGCCAGGCGCGGCGCAGGTTGCCCCTGCGGCGGCCCTCGATGCGGAAGGTCTCCAGCGGGACCGCTGCGCTTTCACCGACCTTCTGGATGGAAAATCCCAGTTCGACCACGTCGGGCAGGTCGTCGGCGCCTAGGGCGTAGATTCCCGGCCGGGCGGCATGGGAGTCGGCCAGTTCGCGGAAACGCCAGAGCAGTTCCAGCCGCTCGTCGCGCCGCCCCACCGGTCCGCCGAGCGCGATCCAGGAGCGCCCGCGCACGCCGAACATCAGAAAGCTCTCGCCCGACGCCGAGAACAGGAATCGCTTGTCCCCCAGGAGGGCGAGGTTCGAACTGGGCTCGGCGGCCTCGGCCGAGGCCCGGATCGCGCGCACGTTGTCGAAGTCCGGATCCGCCTCGCCCACCACCTTCGGGGTGGCGGCGGTGGCGAACAGCCGCCAGAGGCCGAAGGCGAACAGCGCGATCGCCGCGCCCGCCCAGGCGCGGATGGAACGCTCCGCGTCGCTGTCGATCATCGTCTTCCAGAACGGCTGGTCGCCGTAGTCCGCGTGCTGGAACGACCACAGGCCGAGCAGGCCTGCGCCCAGCACGGCGGCGAGAGCGGAGAACAGCCAGCCGGGCGTGATCTCCATGCGCGACAGGGCGGACATGCGCGGGAACGCCGCGCGGAACGGCAGCAGCAGGATGGCCAGCGCCACGAGGGCCGAGGTCTCTTCCCAGACGAAGCCCTTGAGCAGGGCCAGGGGCGCGGCGATCAGCAACGCCGCCAGCGTCGCGGCCCAGGCGCCGTCGAGTCTCGCGCGCAGTCCGAAGGCCAGCAGGACCAGGACCAGGCCCAGGATGCTCGAGAGGAAGTGACTGACCTCGATCAGGAGGACCGGGGTCACTTCGTAGAGCCTCATGAAGCGCTCGGGCACCGAGGGGGTCGCGCCGGACGCCAGCAGCATCACCCCCGCCGCGAGGGTGAGGACCGCCGCCGAGAAGGGGGCGATCGAAAACAGGGCTGGCCTCATCTCGCGCCAGAATCGCATGCGTCGTCCCGTGACCGTTCGTGTCGGGCCGCTTATAGCGCAATTCCGCTGCCGGCCACGATGTCCCGGCGCCGCAAGGTCCAGTCAAACAAGCGTTTCGTATCGCTTGCTCCTGCCGGACCGGACGCTAAGGTGGCGCGCGAAAACCCAGCAGGTACGGGAGGCTTCCATGGCCGACTTCGGCGGCGGCGACCTTGACGCGTTTCGCGGCGAGATCCGGGCCTGGCTCGAGGCCGACTATCCGGCCGAGCTCAAGGACCCCAAGGCGAAATCCGATCCGGAAGCCATGTGGGGCGGCCGCGCCTTCGAGGGCTCAGACGACCCGCAGATCGCGTGGCTGAGAAAGGCCGGCGAGCGCGGCCTGACCGCACCGACCTGGCCCAAGGAATATGGCGGCGCAGGCCTGACGCCTGCCCAAGCCCGCGTGTTCGACCAGGAGCTTTCGGCCGGTCGCTACCGCTCGCCCCTTGCCTCGTTCGGCGTTTGGATGCTGGGCCCGGTCCTACTGGAATACGCCAACGAGGACCAGAAGCGCGAACACCTTCCCAAGATTATCGAAGGCAAGATTCGCTGGTGCCAAGGCTATTCGGAGCCAGGCGCAGGTTCCGATCTCGCGGGCCTGCAGACCAAGTGCGAAGACAAGGGCGATCACTGGCTGATCAACGGCCAAAAGATCTGGACATCTTACGCCAACAAGGCCGATTGGTGTTTTTGCTTGGTCCGCACTGATAC
>CAMFIW010000191.1 GCA_945952355.1 uncultured Phenylobacterium sp.
CACGGCGGCGGCGCCTTCTCGGGCAAGGACCCGACCAAGGTCGACCGCTCGGCCGCCTATGCCTGCCGCTACCTGGCCAAGAACGTCGTGGCCGCCGGCCTGGCGCGCAAGTGCACCATCCAGATCAGCTACGCCATCGGCGTGGCCCAGCCGCTCAGCTTCTATGTCGACCTGCACGGCTCGGGCGAGGTCGACCCGGCCAGGCTGGAGACCGTCCTGCCCCAGCTGATCGGCGGCGCCACCCCGCGCGCCATCCGCGAGCACCTGGGCCTGAACCGTCCGATCTACGCCCGCACCGCCGCCTACGGCCACTTCGGCCGCCAGCCGGACAACGAAGGCGGCTTCTCCTGGGAGAAGACCGACCTGGTCGGCGAGCTCAAGGGCGTCGCCTGATCCACTAGCCTTCAGGGGCTTCGATCTTTAGAGGGGCGGCGGATGGACAATCCGCCGCCCCTTCGTTCGTTCGGCCGCATCAAGTCGCGCCCGATCAAGCCGCGCCAGGCCGCCCTGATGGACAGCCTGCTGCCCGAGATCCGCGTCCCGCAGCAGCCCTTCGATCCGCGCAGCCTCATGCCCGGCGCGGCGGAGATCTGGCTGGAGATCGGCTTCGGCGGCGGCGAGCACATGGCCGGCCAGGGCGCGCGCCGCCCCGACGTCCTGATCCTGGGCGCCGAGCCCTTCCAGAACGGGGTGGCGAGCGCCCTGCGTCACATCGACGAGCGCGGGCTGAAGAATGTACGGCTGCAGGACGGCGACGCCCGCGAGCTCCTGGCCCACCTGCCCGACGCCAGCCTGGAACGGATCTTCGTGCTGTTCCCCGACCCCTGGCCCAAGGCGCGCCATCACAAGCGCCGCCTGGTCACCCCGGAGGTCCTGGCCGAGTTCGCCCGCGTGCTGAAGCCGGGCGGCGGCTTCCGCTTCGCCACCGACTGGGCCGACTACGCCGACTGGACGCTCGAACGAGTCCTGGCGTCTAGCCTGTTCGACTGGCCGGCGCGGAAGGCGGACGACTGGCGCACGGCGCCTGCCGACCACCTCACCACCCGCTACGAGGAAAAGCGCCTCGGCGACTGCGCGCCGGTCTTTCTGGATTTCACGAAGCGCTGAGGAGATGCCCTCTCCCCCGCCTGCGGGGGAGAGGACAAGGAGGTGGGTTACCCCTCCTGCGCCCGATACCGGTCGATCGCCTGGCGGATGATCTCGCCGGTCTCTTCCGGGTCGGCCCAGCGGACGATTTCCACCGACTTGCCCTTTTCCAGGTCCTTGTAGTGCTGGAAGAAGTGGGCGATCTGCTCGGTCAGGATGGCCGGCAGCGAGCGCCAGCTGTCCACGCCCGCGTAGAAGGGGTGCAGCTTGTCCACCGGCACGGCGAGGATCTTTTCGTCGCCGCCCGCCTCGTCGACCATCATCAGGCAGCCGATCGGCCGGCAGCGGATGATCGCGCCCGGAACCACCGGTGTCGGGCCAACCACCAGGATGTCGGCCGGGTCGCCGTCGCCGGACAGGGTATGCGGGATGAAGCCGTAATTGCCCGGATAGAACATCGCCGTGTGCAGGAAGCGGTCGACGAAGATCGCGCCCGACTCCTTGTCGAGCTCGTACTTCACCGGCTCCCCGCCCTGCGGGATCTCGATGATGGCGTTGACGTCATATGGCGGGTTCACGCCGACGGGGATCTTGGAGAGGTCCATGGGGAGATGGCCTTTGCGACACACAGCAGGAAAGTCGGCGCGGCTTGTGGACCAAAGCCGGCGCTTCGGGAAGGGGGTGTGTCAGCGTGCCAGCCGAAGGCCTTTTGAATTCAACCCGGAAGCCCAGGTGCGCGCCGCCCTTTGAACGCGGAGTTCGCAGAGAAGACGCAGAGGACACGGAGAGGCGCTCCTCTCTGCGATCTCCGCGCACCTCCGCGATCTCTGCGTTCAAAGGCCGCTTGCGCGGCGTGGGTAGACCTGGAGCGGGTTCTTCGCCCTCAGCCCGTCAGCTTGCCCATCAGGCCGCCGAGGATGCCGCCAAGGCCGCCTTCCGGCACCTGGCCGTTCGGCGTCAGGTGATTGACCACTTGCGGCAGCAGTTCGGCGATCTGGCCGGCCGCCTGCTGCGGGTCGACGCCCAGCTTTTCGGCGAACTGGGCGATCATCGGGCTGGAGAGCGCGGTCTGGATTTGGTCGGCGCTGATCGGCAGGTTCTCGCCGTTGCTCACCCAGGAACTGGCGATGTTGCCGAGGCCCGACTGCTCGAGCTGTCCCAGCAGTCCGCCCAGGCCGCCCTCGTGGTTCTGCAGCAGGCCGCCGATCGCGCTGATCGCCTCGCCGCCCGCGCCGCCCCCGGCCGCGCCCAACAGGCCGTCAAGAAGTCCCATGATCATCTCCGTCTTCGTGAAGCCCGTCCCCGCTCGACGCTCAACCTGCCGCCGCCTCAAGTCAAGGTGATGACGAGACCGCTATTTCGGGGACAGGTTGATCAATTCTTCCGGAGACCGCCCCACCGGCAGGGCGTGGCGAATTGATCAACCTGTCCCCGAAATAGAACGCCGCACCCGCCTCCCCGCGGCTGGGGGCTGACAAGGCCGGGAACGCCCGCTATATTCCCCTCAACATCGTCCGTAGCGCTGGATGGCGCTTACGAGCGGCGGGCCCCGGCCCGGCCGCTTTTTTCTTTGCCGGAGACCCGCCGAGCCTATGCGAGGCAAGACCGCGGAAGACCAACGGCTCCTGGAGCTGCTCGACCCCGTCGCCGAGGCCGCGGGCTACGAGATCGTCCGCCTGCGCCTGATGGGCGGCGAGCACGCGCGGCGCCTGCAGATCATGGGGGAAACCCCCGCCGGGGACATGAACGTCGAGGATTGCGCGCGGCTGTCGCGCGCCATTTCCGAGATCATGGACGCCGCCGACCTGATCGCCGGCGAATACACGCTGGAAGTCTCCTCGCCGGGCGTCGATCGCCCCCTGACCCGGCTGAAGGACTTCGAGACCTATGAGGGCCTGGAGGCCCGCCGCGAGCTCGCCCGCATGGCCGCGGGCCGCAAGCGCTTCAAGGGCCAGCTGGCCGGCGTCGAGGACGACCAGGTCGCCATCGACCTCGAGGGCGAGGAAGAAACCGCCCTGATCCCGTTCGCCTGGATCATCGAGGCCAAGCTCGTCATGACCGATCAGCTGATGAAGCGGGGCGCCGATGAGCGCGCCGCCCGGCTGGCCGCCGACACCGATACAGAACAAGACCCCGAGTAGAGGACGAAGACCCATGAGCCTGACCGGCATTTCCGCCAACCGGCTTGAACTCCTGCAGATCGCCGAGGCCGTGGCCCGCGAGAAGTCGATCGACAAGGAGATCGTCATCGAGGCGATCGAGGAGGCGATCCAGAAGGGCGCCCGCGCCCGCTACGGCGCCGAGCACGACATCCGGGTCCACATCGATCCCAAGACCGGCGAGACCACCGTCAAGCGGGTGATCACGGTCATCGACGACGACGCCGTCTTCGAGAACGAGGAAGGCGTTCCGGAAGAACCGATCGGCGTGCGCCGCCTGGCCGACGCCAAGCGCGACGACAAGGACGCCTTCGTCGGCAAGACGTACGAAGAGGTCCTGCCGCCCTTCGAGTTCGGCCGCGTCCAGACCCAGATGGCCCGCCAGGTCGTGACCGGGAAGGTCCGCGAAGCCGAGCGCGAGCGCCAGTTCGAAGAGTTCAAGGATCGCGTCGGCGAAGTGGTCAACGGCGTGGTCAAGCGCGTCGAGTACGGCAACACCGTCGTCGACCTGGGCCGCGGCGAAGGCATCATGCGCCGCGACCAGTCGATCCCGCGCGAGAACTTCAACATCGGCGACCGGATCCGCTGCTACATCTACGACGTCCGCCGCGAGACCAAGGGTCCGCAGATCCTGCTCAGCCGCGCCCACGGCGGCTTCATGGCCAAGCTGTTCGCCCAGGAAGTGCCGGAAGTCTATGACGGCGTGATCGAGATCCGCGCCGTCGCCCGCGACCCGGGCTCGCGCGCCAAGATGGCCGTGGTCTCCAACGACAGCTCCATCGACCCGGTCGGCGCCTGCGTCGGCATGCGCGGCTCGCGCGTGCAGGCGGTGGTGGCCGAGCTGCAGGGCGAGAAGATCGACATCATCCAGTGGAGCCCGGACGAGGCGACCTTCATCGTCAACGGCCTCGCCCCCGCCGAAGTCTCCAAGGTGGTGATGGACGAGGAGGACGAGCGCGTCGAAGTGGTGGTGCCGGACGAACAGCTGTCGCTCGCCATCGGCCGCCGCGGCCAGAACGTCCGCCTGGCCTCCCAGCTGACCGGCTGGCAGATCGACATCATGACCGAGAGCCAGGAGAGCGAGCGCCGCCAGCGCGAGTTCGCCGAGCGCACGGCCCTGTTCCAGGAAGCCCTGGACGTCGACGAGGTCATCGCCCAGCTGCTGGTCACCGAAGGCTTCGCCACCGTCGAGGACGTGGCCTATGTCGACCAGTCGGAAGTCGCCGCCATCGAAGGCTTCGACGAGGACACCGCCGAGGAGATCCAGGCCCGCGCCCGCGACTTCCTCGAGAAGGAAGCCGCCGAGCTGGACGCCAAGCGCCGCGAGCTCGGCGTCGAGGACGCCCTGCTGGAGATCGACAGCGTGACCCTGCCCGTGGCCGTCGCCCTGGGCGAGGGCGACGTGAAGTCCGTCGAGGACCTGGCCGGCCTGGTGCCGGACGACCTGCGCGGCTGGTTCGAGACCAAGGACGGCGAACGCGTCCGCGAGCCCGGCATCCTGGAGGCCTTCGGGATGGACGGCGCCGAGGCCGAGGCCCTGATCATGCGCGCCCGTGTCGCCATGGGCTGGATCGAGGCCCCGCCGGAACCGGAAGCCGAGGAAGAAATCGAAGCCGAGCTCTCCGAAGAAGAGCAGGTCTTCGGCCAGGCGCCGCAGGCGGAGGCCTAAGGCTCTTTGCCCTCTCCCCCGACGGGAGAGGGCAAGTTTTGAAAGGACTTGGGCCCCCGCCCAGGAGATGTGCTTGGAGACGACGACCGTCCCAAAGACCCTGGCGGAGGCCAGCCGACAGCGCCGTGACATCGTCACCGGCGAGGTCATGGCCGAGGAGCGCCTGATCCGCTTCGTCGCGGGGCCGGGCGGCGTGGTCACGCCCGATCTCGCGGCCAAGCTGCCGGGTCGCGGGCTCTGGGTGGCGGCGGACCGCGCCTCCGTGGAGACTGCGGCCAAAAAGGGCCTGTTCTCCAGGTCCGCCAAGGCCAAGCTCTCCGCCGCGCCGGACCTGGCCGATCTTGTCGATCGACTGCTGGCCAAGCGGGTTTTGGATGGGCTCGGGCTTGCGAAGCGGGCCGGTGATCTTATCTCGGGTTTCGAGAAGGTCGCCGCCGCCCTTTCCGCCGGCAAGGCGGCCTGGCTGGTCGAGGCCTCGGATGGCGCCGCGGACGGCCGCCGCAAGATTTTGGCCCAGGCCCGAAAGTCCCCCAAGCCGCCCCGGCTGATCGGAACCTACGACGCTTCCGAATTGGGTTTGGCCTTGGGGGGCGAGAATGTGATACACACCGCCTTCCTTGCGGGGCGCGGCGCCGATCGCTGGACTTTCGATGTCCTGCGGTTATCAGGCTTCCGCCCGCTCCTTCCCGAGAGTTGGCGCGAGGAGCCCTGAGCCGGCTTCCGGTCCTCTCGGACCGGAACGGCTTGAGGTTATTCGGAATTAGGACGTTCTCCGGCAAGGAGAGCGCCCTGCGGCGAACGGACCTTTCGAAGGGCCGTGCGCCTTGAGCTGTTGAATGTGGCTGGGATCGCCCGGCCGGTATGTAAAGCGAGCGCATGAGCGACGAGAACGACAACGGCCGACCCTCCGCCCCTGGCGGACGCGCCCCTCTCACCCTGAAGCCCCGCACCGGCGGCGGCTCGGTGAGCGCGGGCACGGTGAAGCAGAGCTTCAGCCACGGCCGATCCAAGACGGTGGTCGTCGAGACCAAGCGTGCGCGTCCGCACAGCTCGCCCCAGGGGAACCTGGCGGCGCCCTCATCCGCCGAGAAGCGCGCGTTCACGCCGCCTCCGCCCGCCGCCGCCTCCGGGCCGCGCCCGTCCGCGCCCGCCGCCGACGGCAACCTGTCGCCCGAGGAACGCGCCGCTCGCCAGCGCGTGATCGAGGCCGCCCGCGAGCAGCAGGCCCGCCAGGCGGCCGAGACCCGCGCTCGGGAAGAACGCGCTCGCGCCGACGCCCAGGCCCAGGC
>CAMFIW010000192.1 GCA_945952355.1 uncultured Phenylobacterium sp.
TGGCCGCGCGGGCGGGCCTGATCCTGGCCGGCTACCTGGCCGCCTTCGTCGTCGTGGGGCGCCGCGACAACATCTATTGGGGGCTGCTCTACGCGCCGATCCTGCCGCTCGGGATCGTGTTCGCGCCGGCCGCTTTGCGCGATCTGGCGCGGGTGCTGACGGGCGGCCGGTTCGCGATGACGCCGAGCGCCAATCAGGCCTAGATCGCCTTCACTCCGCGCTGCTTGGCCAGGCGCTCCGTCCAGCCGCGGGTGGCGTGGCAGGCGGCCATGGCGCGCCTGTAGCCCTCGCGTTCCATGTTGCGAGCGACATAGGCCAGCTCCGCCTCTCCGAGCTCGAAACCGACAGTCCGCTGGGCCAATTGCAGGGCGTAGGTCACAGAGATGTCGGCCGCCGTGAACGCGTCGCCGGCCATGTAGGGCGCCCGGGCGAGTTGTCGGGAGACGAGCCGCAGTCGGGTCTCGAAAACGTCCAGCGCCTGACGGGCGCTCCAGTTGTCGCGCTCCGCCTCCGGGGCGATGTTGCGGGCGCCGTTGACGAAATAGATCGAGGCCGCGAGGCCGGCTTCGCCCAGATGCAGGAACTGCTGATAGGCCGGGAAGGCCGGGTCTTCCGCACGGGGCGCCAGGGGAGTCGGTCCGTAGCGGGCCATCAGGTATTCCATGATCGCGATCGACTCGACCATGACGACCTCGCCGTCCTGCAGGGCCGGGATGAAGCCGCCGGGGTTGATGGCCAGGAACTCGGGATCGTTCTCGACGCCCTTCAGCAGGTCGACGTCCCGCAACCGGTAGGGCAGGCCCATCTCCTCGAGCAGCCACACGACCCGGTAGCCTCGCCCCTCGCCATAGACCGTAATCATCGCCGGAGCCCTTTCGTCGAACCTGTTACGCTGTCATCGCCTAACTGATATTGAAACGCAAGCAGTCTAATCTGCGCCGGTTGGCGCCGATGCGGACAGGCCGCAGGATGGGCGCGACAGCGGAGGGAGGCCCGCCATGCGCAAGTTCGCCGAGATCTATGCCCGCGCCGTCGAGCGGAAAGGCGGGGAGGCGGCCCTGGAGGCGCTCGTCGCCGAGCATGCGCCGAAGCCTCCGGCCCAACTCGCCGCGACCCCTGACGACCGCTGGCTCGCCACCATGACGCGCTGCGTCTTCCAGGCGGGGTTCAACTGGAAGGTCATCGAGAACAAGTGGCCGGGCTTCGAGGCGGCCTTCCACGGGTTCGCCGTGCCGATCAACGCGGCCATGTCCGACGAGGATCTCGACCGCCACTTGAAGGACACGCGCATCGTGCGCAACGCCGCCAAGATCCTGTCGGTGCGCGACAACGCCATCTTCCTGCGCGACCTGGCGGAAGAGCATGGCAGCGCCGCCCGGTTCTTCGCCGAGTGGCCGAATGAGGATCTGGCGGGGCTGTTGGAGGTGATGAAGAAGCGCGCCTCGCGGCTGTCGGGCGAGACGGCGATGCGGCTGTTCCGGTGGATGGGCAAGCCCGCTTTCATCACCTCGCGAGACGTGGCCGCGGCCCTGGTCGAGGCCGGCGTGCTCGACAAGCCGCCGTCGGGCAAGAGGGACTTGGCCACCGTTCAGGCCGCCTTCAACGCCTGGGCTGCCGAGAGCGGCCGCGACCTTTCCGCCATGAGCCGCGTCCTCGCCCTCAGCATCGGGCCGGAAGGCTGGGGGCGGCCGTCCTGAGGCCTAGTTCGGCTGGGCCAGGACGACGCCGATCAGCACGGCGACATATTGCAGCGCCGCGGCGCCGACCACATGGCCATGCCAGATGGCGCGGCGGAATTTCAGCCGCTTGAGCAGGTAGAAGACCGCGCCGGTCGAATAGGTCACGCCGCCGAGGGCCAGCAGCAGCAGCGCCTCCCAGGAGATGCCGTCGAACAGTGGCTTGATCGCCACCAGCACCAGCCAGCCCAGGGCGAGGTAGACTCCGACCCAGAACCGGCGGCCGAGGCCCGGCAGGAACAGCTTTCCCGCCACGCCGAGCAGGGCGACGGTCCAGACCGCCGTCGTCATTCCGACCGACCACGCGCCATGCAGCTTCTGCGTCGTGAAAGGGGTGTAGGAGCCGGCGATCATCAGGAAGATCCCGGCATGGTCGAACCGCCGCAGCAGCGGCCGACGCGTGCGCTTGGCGAAGTTGTAGGCGGTCGAAAGGGCCAGCATGGCCACCATGCCCGACGCGTAGACCCCGATCGCCGTGGCCTGCTCCAGGCCGCCGAGCCGCACCGAGAGTCCGAGCAGGATCGCCCCGCCAACCAGGGCGAAGGCGAGGCCCGCGATGTGCACGCAAAGGTCCGCGCACTTGGCGCCGCGGGTCGGATAGTGGCGCGGGGTCTCGTCCATGGCGCCAACCTAAGCCCAGCACGGCGTTGGCGTCATGACGGAACTGTGGCGCGGCCCGCGAATTTTCCGCATAGGGCCTCGGACGGGCAGCGCCGTCCTTGGCTCGACACGGTTCGATCCCAGGTTAAACATCGACATCGCGACAGTCCCTCCGAACGCATGACCGCCGTCGAAGCCGATAGTTCCGTCCCCGACCGCCGCCGGCACGCCGTTCGGCTGGGCGGCGAGCACCTGCTCAACACCGCGCGTCTCTCGACCCGCGCGGTCAACGCCGACCTGCTGACTACGACCCTGTTCCTGGCCATCTCGCGCGCCAACGTGCGGGAAGTGACCGTGGCCGGCCAGAAGGGCCCCGACTACTCCGCGATCGACGATATCCCGCCCGACGAACTGCGCCGCCCCATCAGCGTCTACGCCCTGGCCCGCGACCTGCGCCTGCCCTACGAGACCGCTCGCCGCCACGCGGGCAAGCTGCTGCGCGCCGGCGTCGTCGAGCGCGTGGGCGACGGATTGATCATTCCGGGAAGGGTCTACTCCCGTCCCGAGATGCGGCAGATTCTCGAGGAAACCTGCGCGGAGACCCAGAGGTTCGTGGATGCTCTCGCGGCGGCCGGCGTCCATGGCCCGACGCCCACGCCCTCGTCGGGCGACCGCCGGCGCCAGGTCCTGCGCCTCGCCGTCGAGTTCTATCTTCGCTCGATCGATCGGCTGACCAACGACCTTGGTCTAGAGCTGGTCCATGCGCTCGTCTATGTGGCCATCGTCCAGAGCAATGTCCGCCATCTGATCGAGGACGGCTCGATGGGCCGCGAGTTCGCCGCCCTGGGCGCGGCGCCCCCCGACCGGCTACGCCGAACCGTCAGCGTCTACGCGGTCGCCCGCGACCTGCGACTGCCCTACGAGACGACACGGCGCTATGTGGGGCAACTGATCGACCAGGGCCTGTGCGCGCGGGGTCCCCAAGGCGGCCTGTTCGTACCCCAGGAAGTGCATCATCGGCCGCGCTTGATGGAGGGGGTCACCGGCAACTGGTCGGACACCTTGGCCTATCTGCGCGACCTTGCGGCGATCGGCCTGGGGCCGGGCCGGGCGTGAACCCTGGCGTCGCGGGGCAGGGCGCCTTAAGGCCCAGGTCCTCGTCCGGAGTCCGCCTTGACCGCCGCCGCCGCGCAAACTCACGCCCACGCCGTGGCCCAGAGAACTGGGCTCGGCATCGCGTTGCGCGTCGGCGCCATGTTCTGCATGGCGGGCCTTTCGGCGCTGGTGAAGTGGTGCTCGGGCCGCGGCGTGCCGGTGCTGGAGATCATCTTCTTCCGCAACGCCTTCGCCTTCATCCCGGTGCTGATCTACGTCCAGCGGACGGCCGGGTTCGGGGTTCTGAAGACCACACGGCCGGTTGGCCACCTGGCGCGCTCGGTGGTGGGCCTCGGCGGCATGGTCTGCGGCTTTACGGCGGTGGGGCTGTTGCCGCTCACCCAGTCGACGGCGCTGGCCTTCTCCTCGCCGCTGTTCATGACCGCTCTGTCGGCCATGATCCTCAAGGAGCCGGTTGGCCCTCATCGCTGGGCCGCCGTCGCTGTCGGCTTCGCGGGCGTGCTGATCATGGTGCATCCGAACCCGGCGCATTTCGCTGGGCTCGGCGTGGGGCTGGCCCTGCTTGGCGCCCTCTGCGCGGCAGGGGCGATGATCGCGATCCGCGAGATCGGGCGGACCGAGCCAGGTCCCACCATCGTCTTCTATTTCACCCTGGCTGGCATGGTCCTCGGCCTCATGAGCCTGCCGTTCGGGTGGGTGATTCCCGATTTGGCCACCCTGGGCCTGTTGATCCTGGGAGGGCTGATCGGCGGCGTGGGTCAACTGCTCCTGACCGAGGCCCTGCGCCGCGCGCCCGTCGCGGTGATCGCGCCCTTCGACTACACCCAGCTCGTCTGGGCCAGCATCCTGGGCTTCCTGGTCTGGGGCGAGACACCTCAGGTCCTGACCGTGGTCGGAGCGGTCGTGGTCGCCGCGAGCGGCGTCTACATCCTCTGGCGCGAGACGCGGCGTTTTCGAACGCCGGCGCGGCCGCCGCCCATTTCGCGCTCAGAGCCGCCGGTCTAGTCTGGTCGCCCAGATCCGGGAGGGGCGTCCCCGCTTGACCGCACCCGCGACATCGACGCCGCGACGGCCCGCCGCCCTGCGCGCGCGCCTTGTCACGCTGGTGCTGTCGGTGCTGATCCCGGCCCTGGCCGCGACGGCGCTCCTGCTCCTGAACGCCTATCGCCAGGAGCGCGCGTCGGTCTCGCGGCAGATGAGCAGCACGGCCCGTGCGCTCGCCCTGGTGGTCGACCGGCAGATCGGCCAGGACAAGGTGCTGGCCGAGGCCCTGGCCACCTCGCCGGCGCTGAAGGCCCGGGACTGGGCCGCCTTCGACGCCCAGGCCCGAGCGGCCACGGCGGGCGGTGGAAACTGGGTGGCCGTGGCCACGGCCGCAGATGGCGTCCAGCACGTCAACACCCACGTTCCGCTCGGCACGCCCCTGCCGCGGAGCACCAATGCGGGCATCAGCTGGGCGGAGCGGCCGGGTCAGGGGCTCAAGGTCTCCAACCTCTTTTTCAGCCGCCTTAGCCACACCGCGATCCTGGCCGTGGAACTGCGACTGCCCCAACCTGACGGCAGCGTCCTGGAGCTCGCCGTGCTGCGCGAGGCGTCGAGCTACAACCGCATCTGGCGCGACCAGGACTATCCGCCGGCCTGGACGGGTGCGATCGTCGACGCGCGCGGCGTCATCGTCACCCGCAATCGCGACAGCGCCGCGCGGGTCGGCACGCCCGCTTCCAAGGCCATGCTCGCGCGCATCCAGGGGGCGCCGTCCGGCGTGGCCGAGACCGTCACGCTGGACGGCGTTCGGAGCCTGACGGCCTGGAGCCGGTCGCCGGACTACGGGTGGGGTGTGGTCGTTGCCGCGCCGCGGGCCGAAATCGGGGCGGAGGCGCGTGGGTCTTTGGCCTTCGCCGCGGTGCTGGGCGCCGGTATCCTGCTGGTCGGCGTCGGCCTCGCCGCTCTCGTGGCGCGCAGCCTGGCGCGTCCGGTCGAGGTTCTGGCCGCCAGCGCCCTGGCCCGTGCTGAGGGCCAGCCGATCGCTGTCGCGCCAAGCGGGGTCCGTGAATTCGACGCCCTATCCGACAGCCTCGACCGCGCCGCCGCCGTGGTCGCCGCCCATCGGGGCGAGCTGGAGGCGCTGAACGCGTCGCTGGAAGCGCGCGTCGCAGAGCGCACCCGCGAACTCGCCGAAGCCACCGAGACCCTGGTCCAGGTCCAGAAGATGGAGGCGATCGGCCGCCTTACCGGCGGGGTCGCCCACGACTTCAACAACTTGCTCATGGCCGTCCTCGGCAATCTCGACATGCTGGCCCGCCGCATCACCGACCCGCGCCAAGCGCGCTATGTCGCCCAGGCCCGCGCCGCCGGCGAGCGCGGCGCCAAGCTGACCGGCCAGCTTTTGGCCTTCGCGCGCCGCCAGCGATTGGAGGCGCGGCCGATCGATGTCGCGGAGGCCGTCCGCGCCGCCGCCGACCTTCTGCGTTCGACCCTCGGCGGCGGCCACACCCTGGAGGTGGAGGCGCAGGACGACCTATGGCCCGCCATTGGTGACACCACCCAGGTCGAGTTGATGATCGTCAACCTGGCGCTGAACGCCCGCGACGCCATGCCGGAGGGCGGTGGTATCCGAATCTCTGCCGCCCGGGCTCATCTTGAGACCGGAGGCGCGCGGCCGGAGTCGCCGCCGCCCGGCGACTACGCGATGATCACCGTCTCCGACTCCGGCGAAGGGATGTCCGCCGAGGTGCTGGCC
>CAMFIW010000193.1 GCA_945952355.1 uncultured Phenylobacterium sp.
CACGCCTGGGCCGGAGGTGCGCAACATCGCCCCCGACGCCAGGACGATCACCCTGCAGGTCCGCCACAGCCTGGTGAAACTTCCGGAGCCGGGCTTCGTGCCGCGTAGGTTCGACCCGCGGACCGGCACCTTCTCCAACGTCGTGCTCGACTACGCCGCCCCGCTCGGCCAGGACATCGTCTATCGGCTCGCGCCGCGCTTCCGCTTGGAGAAAACCGATCCGGCCGCCGCCCGTTCGCCGGTCAAGAAGCCGATCGTCTTCTATATCGACCGCGCCGCGCCGGAGGCGATCCGCAAGGCGCTGCAGGAAGGCGTCTCATGGTGGTCGGCCGCCTTCGACGCCGCCGGGTACGAGGGCGCCTTCCGCGCCGAGATCCTGCCGGAAGGGGTCGATCCGCTCGACGTCCGCTACAACGTCGTCAACTGGGTCAACCGCGCGACCCGCGGCTGGTCCTACGGCCAGGCGGTGACGGACCCGCGCACGGGCGAGATCGTCAAGGGCTCTGTCCTGCTGGGCTCGCTGCGCGTACGCCAGGACATGCTGATCTTCGAGGGCCTGGTCGGCGCCGACCAGGACGGCACCGGCGGCCCCAACGATCCGGTCCAGGTCAGCCTCGCCCGCATCCGCCAGCTCGGCGCCCACGAGGTCGGCCACGCGCTCGGGTTCGCGCACAATTTCGCCGCCTCGACCCAGGACCGCGCCTCGGTGATGGACTACCCGGCGCCACGGGTGAAGGTCACCGCCGGCAAGATCGACCTGTCGGACGCCTACGGCGTCGGCGTCGGCTCCTGGGACAGGTTCATCGTCGACTGGCTCTACGGCCCCGTGCCCGACGGTCCCGAGGGCGAGGCAATCCTCGCCGCCAAGGCCCGGGCCGAGACCGACAAGGGCGCCCGCTACGTCTCCGACTATGACAGCCGCCCGGCCAACGCCGCCCAGCCCTGGGGCAGCCTGTGGGACGATGGCGCCGATCCGGCCGCCGAACTCAATCGCATGATGGGGGTCCGCCGCGTGGCCCTCGACCACTTCGGCGTGGGCGCTCTGAAGCCGGGCGAGGCGGTGGCGACGCTGAAGCGCAAGTACGTGCCGATCTATCTGCTGCACCGCTACCAGCTCGAGGCGGCGGTGAAGCTGGTCGGCGGCGTAGACTACACCTACGCGGTCAAGGGCGACGCGCGGCAGGCCGGCGCCCCCGTCCCGGCCGCCCAGCAGCGCGCGGCGATCTCGGCCCTGATGGCCACCCTGTCGCCCGCCGAGCTCGACACGCCCGAACCGCTGCTGCCTCTGCTCACCGCCGGCCAATCCGGCGATAACGACCGCCAGTACGACATCGAGGTCCTGGGCGACATGGGCGGGCCGGTCTTCGACCCCCTGGCCGCCGCCGACGTCGCCGCCGGTCTCACCATCGACGCCATCTCCAATCCCGACCGCCTGGCCCGCCTGATCGACCAGCACCGCCGCGATCCGGGTCAACCCAGCGCGGGTGAGGTGCTCGACAGGCTGATCGCCACGGCCTTCACGCCCGGCCAGGGCCGCCTCGCCGAGGTCGCCCGCCGCATCCAGGCCCGCACGGCCCTCGACCTCGCCGCCGTCGCCCGCGATCCCAAGACCCCGCCGGCGGTCGCCGCGGAGATCGGCCAGCGCTTGGCCGACCTCGCGGTGAAGCTGAAAGCCCAACCCGGCGCGGATCCTTCAGAGCGCGCGCACCGCCTGCGCCTCGCCGCCCTGCTCACCGACAAGGACGCGCTCGCCAAGGTGCTGGACGATCCGAAGCAGAAGCCCGAGGTCCCGCCCGGCATGCCGATCGGCGACGACGGGGATTATTAGGTGGCGACGAGCTCGCCCTTCAGCGCCCGCTCGATCAGGTCGATCGTGCGCTGGACGCCGAAGATCGCCACGAAGGAGCCGAAGCGCGGGCCCTGGGTCTGGCCGAGCAGCACCTCGTAGAGCGCCCCGAACCAGGCGCGCAGCGGCTCGAAGCCCGCGGCCTTGCCGGCCTCGAACACCTCGTTCTGGATCGTCTCGGCATCGGCGTCGGCCGGCAGGGCCTTCAGCCGCGCCGCCAGGTCCTCCATCGCCGCCCGCTCCTTGGCGTCCGGCGCGCGGAACTTCTTCGAGGGCTTCACGAAGTCCTCGTAATAGTGGATCGCGTAGTCGCTCAGCCGGTCCAGCAGCGGCTCGCTCTCCGGCGTCGCGCCGGGGATGTAGTTGCGGATGAAGCCCCACAGGATGTCCTTGGTAGAGGCGTCCGCCGCCGAGACCAGGTTCAGCAGCAGCGAGAAGCTGACCGGCGAACCCTTGGCCGGCGGCTCGCCGCGATGGACGTGCCAGGCCGGATTGTCGATCGCCGGCGCGTTGCCGCCCTCGGCGCGGGCGCGGTTGAACGCGTCGAGCTGCTGCAGGTACTCGTCCGTCGCCTTGGGGATCACGTCGAAATAGAGCCGCTTCGCCGACTTCGGCGACTGGTACATGTAGTAGGCGAGGCTCTCCGGCGCGCCGTAGCGCAGCCACTCCTCCATGGTCAGGCCGTTGCCCTTGGACTTGGAGATCTTCTGGTTGTTCTCGTCCATGAACAGCTCGAAGTGGAAGGCCTCCGGCGGCTCGCCGCCCAGCACCTTCACGAGCTTGTTCGACACCCGCACCGAGTCCACCAGGTCCTTGCCCGAGGCCTCGAAGTCGACGCCGAGCGCCACCCAGCGGGCCGCCCAGTCGGGACGCCATTGCAGCTTCACATGGCCACCGGTGACCGGGACCTCGGTCGGCGTCCCGTCCTCGTCGGCGAAGACGATCGTGCCCTTCTCGACATTGCGTTCCAGGGTCGGCGCCTGCAGCACGCGGCCGGTCTTGGGGCTGATCGGCAAGAAGGGCGAATAGGTGGCGCGGCGCTCCTCGCCGAGCGTCGGCAGCATCACGCCCTGCACCGCGTCGAAGCGGGCCAGGATGCGCAGCAGCACCTCGTCGAACCGGCCGGACTTGTAGGTCTCGGTCGAGGACATGAAGGTGTAGTCGAAGCCGAAGCCGTCGAGGAAGGCGCGCAGGCGGGCGTTGTTGTGCGCGCCGAAGCTCTCGTATTCGCCGAACGGGTCGCGCACGCTGGTGACCGGCTTGTCGCGGTCCTCTTCCAGCATGGCGTGGTTGGGCACGTTGTCCGGAATCTTCCGCAGGCCGTCCATGTCGTCGGAGAAGACGATCAGCTGGGTCGGGATCGCGTCCTCGGTCAGCGCGCGGAAGGCGTTGCGCACCATGGTCGGCCGCGCCGCCTCGCCGAAGGTCCCCATGTGCGGCAGGCCCGACGCGCCGAACCCGCACTGGAACACGACCGGCTTGTTCAGCGCCGGAAAGGTCGCCACGGCCTGCGCGGCCTTGCCCTCGGCGATGAGGCTGGCCGCCGCCTCGCGCTCGCTCTCGGTCAACCGCAGGCGCAGAATGCGGGCCAGCAGGATACGGGCCTGTTCGAAGGGCCAGCTCTTGGCCTCGCGGGCCTGGGCGGAAAGCCCTTGCAGGGTCTGGGACATGGCGGGGGCGTTAGCGCCCAATTCGGCCCGCCTCAAGCGGACTTTTCGCGCGCGGCTGTCGGAGAGCCGTCATAGAACTGCTGCAAGACGGGGAAATCCAAGGGGGAGGCGACGTCATGATCTCGCGCAAATCGGTGCTGGGCCTGGCCCTCCTCGCGGGCCTCGCCGCCTGCGGCAAGCCCGCCCAGAAGGCGGCGACCGCCGATCCGGACGTCATCCGCTTCTCGATCGCGTCGACCGAGAACGTCCAGGCCCAGCAGAAGTCCTGGACCCCGTTCCTGGAAGACTTCGCCAAGGCGACCGGCCTGAAGGTCCAACCCTATTTCGGCTCCAACTACACCGCCCTGATCGAGGCCATGCGCTTCAAGCAGACCGAGATGGGCTGGTTTACCAACCAGTCGGGCCTGGAAGCCGTGCGACGCTCCGGCGGCGAGGTCTTCGCCCGCACATCCAAGCCCCAGGGGCCGGACGGCTACCAGTCGGTGATCGTGGTCAGGAAGGGCTCGGGCCTCACACTCGACAAGCTCCTGAAATGCGACCACACGATCGATTTCGGCATGGGCGACGCCAAGTCGACCTCCGGAACGCTCGCGCCCATGACCTATCTGTTCGCGCCCCGGAACATCACCCCCAGCAACTGCTTCAAGACCGTCAAGTCCGCCAATCACGAGGCCAACCTGCTGGCCGTCTCCACCGGCGTGCTCGACGCGGCCACCAACAACACCCAGTCCATGGTGCGCCTGGCGTCCAAGACCGAGCCGGCGGCCCAGGCGGCGATGAAGAACCTCCAGGTCATCTGGACCTCGCCGACCATCCCCGAGGACCCGATGGTCTGGCGCGCCGATCTCGACCCCGCGATCAAGGCCAAGATCGCCAAGTTCTTCTTCTCCTACGGGGTCGGCGACACGCCCGAGGCCAAGCGCCAGCGCGCGGTGCTGAAGGAGATCGAGACCGGCCCCTTCCATCCCGCCGACGCCAGCCACCTTCTGCCCGTGCGCGAGATGGAGGCCACAGAGCTGCTCATCGAGGCCAGGAACAAGAAAGACTCCGCCGCCGCCGCCAAGGCCCAGGCCATGCTCGACGCCGTCCACGCCGAACAGAAGGCCAAGGCGGGGTCGTAAGAAAAAGCCACGGACCACACGGAAAACACGGATGGTCCAGCCATCCAATCGCGCGGAGCGCCACCTGATCGAGACGCGGCTCCCCGAAGACCGTCCGTGTCTTCCGTGGCTGATCCTTCAGAGGTCTAGGCCCCCGCGCAGCCGATCTTCTTCTTCATCGCTTCCACTTCGGCCAGGCTAAGCTTGGCGTGGGTGGCCACCGGGATGAACTGGTGCTGCTCGTGCACCAGCTCGAAGCGCTTGCCGTCCAGGGTGCGCCAGACGAGGTTGCCGCAATATTCCGGCGCGTTGGCGTAGCCGCCCACATAGTCCACCGAGGCGTAGACCCCCGGCCGGCTGATATTGGCCGGGTTGTCGTACCAGGTGATGCCGACGATCTTCCGCTCGCCCCGCTCCCCCGCCTCCTTGTTGAACCGCGCGGCGTCGTCCGCCCAGCCCTCGGCCATACGCCGCGTGTCGGCGTCGAACATGGAGAGCGCGGTCTTGAAGTCGCCGCCGTCGCGGGCGCCCAGGAACTGATTGGTCGCCGCCAGCACGGCCGCGTCGTCGTGCGGGGCAACGACCTTGGCGTTGGAGGCCAGCGTCTCCACGCAGCGGAAGTCCTGACTCATGGTCAGAACGCCCTGGGTCGAGGTCGAGGAATTCAGCGCCGAATCCTGGCCATAGCGATAGCCGCCGAACTCCACCTTGCGGCGCCCGCACAGGAGCGCCGCCTTCTTCTCCACCGAATAGAGCGCTTCGTCGAGCACGACCCCCTTGCCGCGCACCGTGGCGCGATAGCTGTCCTGGCCAAGAGGCGACACCTCCAGGCGGGGCTCGGCGGCTGCGTGTCCGAACGAGGCGGCGGCGAGGGCGGCGGCGAGAAGCAGGGAAGCCCGCATGTCTGCGCTCCTTGGCTTGGGCGAGCGGCCTAGCGGATCTGCTCGGGATTGATCTTCTGGAACTCGACCGTGGTGTCGCGGGCGTCCGCCTGCGACTGCTTGATCTGCTCCGGCGTGCGGCACACGCGCACCGGCATGCGCGAGCCGAGCTTCACGATCTTCTCGCACTTCATCTTGACCTTCTGCTGCTGTTCGAAGGTCAGGGGCGCGGCGGTGGTCGAGGGCACGCCGGTGGTCGATGGCCCGGGCTCCGTGGCCTGGGCGGGCGCCTGTGCGGTGAGGCTGAGCGCCACCGACAGAGCGGGAACAAGCAACATCTCATCGTCCTCGCATGGGTCGTCCCCGAAACGATGGCACAGCCGAAAAACGCCGTCACCGGCAATCGTATCAGCGGGTTACGCATCGCCCCTCGCGGCGGAAATGGCGCACAAATCGTGCGCGAGGACGCCTCGCGACGCCCCGTTCGATCGCGCCGCCCAATCGCGAACCCCGAAAAACACGAGCGCCTCAGCAGCTCCGCCGCGCGAAGCGCGATCGAACCTGCACGTCGACCCGCCGAAGCGGGCGCCCGTTCGTGTGGGTTCGTGTGGTTCGTGGTTCAAATCCTTCGAGCCCATCGGCCGCCGCGACGCCGCTAGATTGGGAACCACGAACCACACGAACCCACAC
>CAMFIW010000194.1 GCA_945952355.1 uncultured Phenylobacterium sp.
GGTCGTAGAAGTAGAGATAGTCCAGCCGGGTCCGATCATGGCCGATCGGGCGCATGTGCTCGACCATCAGGCCGTAGCGGTAGACGTTGAAGGCGAGATTGGGCCACAGCCAGGCCCACAGCCCGTCATTGACGCCGCTCAGCGTCGGCACCTCGTGCACGGCCACCGCGCCGTCCATCTTCACCCGGTAGTTCGTGGCGTCGACCTCGCTGGCGAGCTGCGGATGGACCACCGGGATGTGGTAGCCCTCCAGATAGTTCTCGACATAGGTCTTCCAGTTGCAGGCCAGGTCGTGGCTGCGGCGCAGGGTGGCGGGCGCGACGCCGACGCCGCGGGCGTCGAACAGCGGATCGAGCGGGGCGACCAGCTCGGCGAGCGCACCGGCCTTGCGATCCAGGTTCACGAAGATGAAGCCGCGCCAGGACTCGAGACGCACGGGGAACAGGCCGAACTCGCGCGGGTCGAAGCCTTCGGCCGCGCCAAAATCCACCGCGCTGCGAAGCCTCCCGTCCAGGGCGTAGCGCCAGCCGTGATACTTGCAGGTCAGCTCCTTGCCGCAGTTGCCGCGCCCGTCCTCGGCCAGCGGCCCCGCCCGGTGGCGGCAGACATTGTGGAAACCGCGGAGCTCGCCGTCGGCGCCGCGCACCGCCAGGACCGGCCAGCCGCCCGCTTCGCCGGCGATGTAGTCGCCAGGATTCGGGGCCTCGTTGGCGTGACCCAGGAACTGCCAGCCGGCGGCGAAAACGCCCTGCCGCTCGCGGGCCCAGGCCTGCGGATCACGGTAGAGCTTGGCGGGGAGCGTCATCTGCATGGCGGAGGTTCGTCACGCCGGGCCGGGCGCGTCAACCGCCATAGAGCCGCTCGATCCATAGGATAGAGCGATTTTATTGGGTCTATCCCCGAAGGCGATGCTAGGTGGCAGCTCCACCATATCCCGAAGCGGCTGAACCTGGAGACCCCATGAGCCTCGCCACCAGCAAGACCCTGCAGAACCTGAAGGACGCCTTTGCGGGCGAGAGCCAGGCGAACCGCCGCTACCTGTACTTCGCGCAGAAGGCCGACATCGAAGGCTACAACGACGTGGCCGCCGTGTTCCGCTCGACCGCCGAAGGCGAGACCGGCCACGCCCACGGCCACCTGGAATTCATGGAAGCCGTCGGCGACCCCGCCACCGGCCTGCCGATCGGCGGCACCGAGAACAACCTGAAGGCCTCGATCGCCGGCGAAACCCACGAGTACACCGACATGTACCCGGGCATGGCGCGCACCGCCCGCGAGGAAGGCTTCGACGAGATCGCCGACTGGTTCGAGACCCTCGCCAAGGCCGAGAAGTCGCACGCCGGCCGCTTCCAGCGCGCCCTGGAAACCCTGGCCTAGTTCAGCCAACCAGGCTGCGTTCGGTCTCCTTCTCCCCTTGCGGGAGAAGGCGGCCCCGCAGCGCGGGGTCGGATGAGGGGTCTCGCGGACCTCTCCGAATCGTCCGGCCAGAAGCGGGCCAGCGCCCGTGCGACCCCTCATCCGTCGGGCTTCCGCCCGACACCTTCTCCCGCAAGGGGAGACGGGAACCGGATCGGAGCTATTCGTGGCCGACAGTCCCAAGACCACAGCGCGCGAGGGCAGCCTCGACGCGCCCTTCCGCCATCCGATCGCCTGGCGGGACGAGGCCTATTACGACATGGACGCCGTCCTGAAGGAGATGGAGCGTCAGTTCGACGTCTGTCACACCTGCCGGCGCTGCTTCAATCTGTGCGACAGCTTCCCGCGGCTCTTCGACATGATCGACGAGTCGAAGACCGGCGAGCTCGATAGCGTCCCGAAGAGCGAATACGCCAAGGTCGACGAGGCCTGCACGCTCTGCGACATGTGCTTCCTGACTAAGTGTCCCTACGTGCCGCCGCACGAGTTCGACATCGACATCCCGCACCTGATCCTGCGCTACCGCGCCGCGCGCCGCCGCCAGGGCCAGAAGGACGCGATCCGCGACGAACTCGGCAAGACCGACCGCAACGGCAAGCTCGCCAAGCCCCTGGCCGGCCTCGCCAACTGGGCCACCGCCCGCAAGAACACCCCCCTGCGCAAGCTCCTGGAGGCCGTCGCCGAGATCGACGCCGAGGCCGAGCTGCCCAAGTACCATTCGAAGACCGCGACCGACCTGCTGAAGGCCCCGGTCGCGCCGGACCCGGCCGGTCCTGCCTTCGGCCGACGCAAGGTCGCGCTCTACGCGACCTGCTTCGTCGACTACAACGCCCCAGACACGGCCATGGCCGCCGCCAAGGTGCTGGCCAAGCAGGGCGTCGAGGCCGTGCTGGTCTATCCGGAATGCTGCGGCATGCCCCAGCTCGAGGCCGGCGACCTCAAGGACGTGGCTGGACGCGCCGAGCGCGTGGCCAAGGCCTTCGCCCCCTATGTCGAGCAGGGCTACGACATCGTCGCGCTGACCGCCTCCTGCGGCCTGATGATGAAGTTCGAGTGGCCGCTGATCGTGCCGGAGAACCACGAGGTCGGCCGGCTCGCCGCCGCCACCCGCGACATCACCGAGTATGTGGTGAACCTCTCCAAGGACTTCGGCCTCGCGCCTGGGCTCAGCGCCGTCGAGGGCGGGGTCACGGTGCACCACGCCTGCCACGCGCGGGCTCAGAACATGGGCCAGAAGTCGGCCGAGATGCTGCGCCTGATCCCGGACACCAAGGTCGATGTGGTCGAGCGCTGCTCGGGCCACGGCGGCACGTTCGGCGTCATGAAGAACACCCGACCCTTGGCCAACAAGGTCGGCAAGCCGGCCGCCAGGCAGGTGGCGCAGAAAGAGAACGCCGAGCTCTGCTCGGACTGTCCCCTGGCGTGCAAGCACCTCGGCCAGCTGCTGGAGGTCGAGACCGGCGGCGCCGCCGCGCCGCGTCAGTCGCATCCGATCGAGATCTTCGCCCGCGCCTACGGAGCGCTCTGACCATGACCGCCGCCGCCCGCAAGATCACCCGTGACGACCTGATGCCGGACGCCGAGTTCGCCAAGGTCCGCAAGGAGCGTCGCGCCGGCCTCCTGCCGATGAAGCGCCTGCGCCGCATCGACCTCGGACCGTTCTGCTCGTTCTATTTCGAGTGCTACGAGACCATGCTCTTCCAGGTCCAGGAGATGCTCCTGATCGAGAAGGGCGGCGAGGCCCAGATCGCCGACGAGCTGGCGGCCTACAATCCGATGATCCCCCAGGGCTCGGAACTGGTCGCGACCGTCATGTTCGAGATCGAGGACGAGGTGCGCCGCGCCGCTGTCCTGGCCCGCTTGGGCGGTGTCGAGGATCGGCTGTTCGTCCAGGTCGGCGCCGACAAGGTCTATGGCGTGCCCGCGGGCGACATCGAGCGCACTCGCGACGACGGCAAGACCTCCTCGGTCCACTTCCTGCACTTCCCGCTGACCTCGGCCCAGATCGCGGTGTTCCGCGATCCCGCCACCCAGGTCATGGTCGGCTGCGATCATGAGGGTTACGGCCACCTGGCCGCCCTCAGCCCGGCCACCCGCGCCGAACTCGCCCGCGACTTCGCCTGACCCCGGATACGAAGCGGCCCCGGCGGGATTTTCCCAGCCGGGGCCGTGCCGTTCGGCGGCGCCTTGGCCGCCGGCAGGAGACCCGGTCACCTCCGACAGGACCGCGTCGAGATCAGGAGGCGCCGCGCCGCGCCCGCGGTCACGCCCCGCCGCGCCGGCCACGTGGGACTTCTCGTCGATGCTCGCGCCTTGGGCGCCCGGGCGCAGGAGTCTCGGGAGCCGGCGCCGCTTTTTTCGGCGCCCGTCCGGCGGGGTGGGGCCTGCCGTGGCCCCGGAGCTGCTGTCACGTTTCGTGACCGGCGAGGCGTGGACAAGCGGCTCCGCGCGACGCATAGGGGGGCCCGTGCCCCAGACCTCCGCCCCTCGCAGAGCCGACATAGACTGGATCCGCGTGGCCGCCTTCGGCCTGCTGATCGTCTATCACGTGGGCCTGGTCTACGCGCCGTGGGACTGGCACGTGCACAGTCCCCACACCATCGAGTCCCTGCGCTATGCCGCCCTGGTGACGAACCCCTGGCGGCTGACCCTGCTTTTCCTGGTCTCGGGCGTGGCCCTGCGGTTCATGAGCCGCCGCCTCACCGCCGGGGCCGTGCTCAAGGCCCGGTTCTCGCGGCTGGCGCCGCCCTTCCTGTTCGGCGTCCTGGTCCTTGTCCCGCCCCAGGCGTGGATCGAAGCCATGGACAAGGGCGGCTTCAACCAGGGCCTGCTCGCCTGGTGGATGGGCGAATTCAGCCCCCAGGGCTTCGCCAATGGCATCCCGCTGAACCACCTGTGGTTCGTGCTCTATATCGCGGTCTACAGCCTGATCGCCGCCGCCCTGCTGGCCGTGCCGCCCGTGCTGGCCGCACTGGAAAAGGGGCTGGCATGGCTGCTGCGCGGCTGGGGCCTCTTCCTGCTGCCGATGGCCTACTTGGCCTTCGCCCGCGAGAAGCTGTTCCTGACCTATGGCCTCTCAAACCACCTGACGACCGACTGGTACAATCACGCCATGTCGTTCGGGGTCTTCGGTCTGGGCTTCCTGCTGGCCTTGAACGAGGGCGTCTGGAAGACCTTCGAACGGCTGCGCTGGCCGTTCCTGGTCACGGCCGCCCTGGCCCTGCCGTACATGCTCTGGCTCGAAGGCCAGTCGGGCGGCCTCGGCGCCGGTGGTCTGCTCAAGGACAGCGTCTACGCCGTAGACCAATGGGCCACGATCGGCGCCGTGCTCGGCTTCGCCAGCAAGCACATCCGCCACGCCGACGGACCGCTGCTGCGCTACCTCACCGACGCCGTCTTCCCCTGCTACCTGGCCCACCAAACCCTGCTGGTGATCTTCGCCTATGCGCTGGAGCCCTACGCCATGCCGGCCGAGGTCGAGGCGCCCCTGCTGGTCATGCTCACCCTTGGGGGCAGCCTGGCGGTCTACGAGACGGTGCGCCGGATCGACTGGATGCGTCCGCTCTGGGGTCTCAAGCCGCGCGCCCGCAAGGCGTCGGGTGTCGCGACCGAGCCGGCCCGGGCCGAGGCCGCCTGATCGCATGTTCCGGCGTCGGCGCGCCCTGCTGGTGGTCGGCATGGCCGCGCCGGTTCTGGCCTTCATCGCCGTGGGGGTCGCCGCGCTCACCTATCCCGGCTTCAACAATGCGACCCAGTACATCAGCGATCTGGGCGGGCCGAAAGCGCGCCATCCGGAGATCTTCAACATCGCGGTCTTCATCTCGGGCGGGGGCGCCATCCTCGGCGGCCTGGGCTTCGGATTTTCCGTCGCCGCGCTTGGCGGTTCGCGGTTCGCCGGCGCCCTGACCAGCCTCTCCTTCGCCCTGGCCGGCGTTGGCATGATCATCTCCAGTATCTATCCCTGGCCCGATCCGCGTCACCTCGCGATCAATCTCGGTCTCGGGATCCAGCTTGCGCCCCTGTTTCTGCTCTGGGGCCTGGCGCCCGTCGACGGCCTGAGGGGCCTGCGCCGCTTCCTGGTCATCGTCTGCCTGATCATGGCCGTGCTGACCGTGCTGACCAAGCATCTGGTCTTCCCGGGCCTCGTGAACGACGCCAACGTGGGCTGGTGGGAGCGCGCCTTCGCGATCGTTCTCGTGGGATGGACGGGCGTGGCGGCCTATTTCCTGGAGCGCCGGCTGGTCGCGCGGGTCCGTTCGGAACTCGCCAGCATCGGTTGAATTCGCGACGAATCGTCCGCGCGCGTCGGGCGAAACCTGGTCGCCTTTCGCGCGAGCGCCAAGCCTCGCCTCGCGATTTTGTGATCAAATCAATTGCTTAGGTCGTTCCTTGGGCGCCGCGGCGCCCCGATCGCCGCGTTTGCGGGCCAACCGCTGCATTTCCTTCGTTTTTATCGGATTGAAGACAGGGCTTGATTGTAGCCGCTGCGATGCAGCATAACGTGCTTGTGATTGCGGCTCAGGCCACAAGCTCGTGATCGCCGGCGTCGGCGAAACGGGCCCGGCCTGACCTCCAAGCGGGCGTGCAGAAACCTTGTCCTATCGGCGGCGTGGCGCACTGACGGGTCTAGCGACGGGCAGGTTTGCGCCCGTGAGCGCGTGCGTTCGCCCGACCATCCTTTCCTCGGACTCCTGGCGGTTCCCATGGACGGCATGAGCAATCTCGCGCGGCGGGTCGACGGCCCGGACTATGCCGAAC
>CAMFIW010000195.1 GCA_945952355.1 uncultured Phenylobacterium sp.
CGGCGCGCCGGCTTGGTCCGTGACGGCCATGGCGCTCAGCCTCCGATGTCGATGTCGGCCTTCATGGACAGGCCCACACGCAGCGGATGCTGGGCCAACTCCTTGGGATCGAGGGCGATGCGGACCGGCACGCGCTGGACCACCTTGATCCAGTTGCCGGTGGCGTTCTGGGCCGGAATGACCGCGAACGCCGAGCCGGTGCCGCCCGAGAATCCAACGACCTTGCCGTGGAACTTCACCCCAGAGCCGTAGAGGTCGCTGGTCAGGGTCACGGGCTGGCCGACGCGGACCTTGCGCAGCTGCACTTCCTTGAAATTGGCGTCCACATAGGCGTTCTGCACCGGGACGATGTTCATCAGGGGCGCGCCGGCGGCGACTTTCTGTCCGACCTCGATAGTGCTGCGGGTGACAACGCCGTCGACGGGCGCCTTGACCACGGTGCGGCCGAGGTCGAGTTCGGCCTGGGCCAAGCGCGCCTTGGCGTTGACCACCTCGGGATTGCCCGCCACGTCGGAGCCTTCGATCAGGACGGAGGCGGCGACGCGTTGCTGGCTGGCGGCGACCGCGTTGGCCTTGGCCAGGGCGAGCGCGGCCTGGGCGGTGGCACGGGTGGTCTCGGCCGCGGTCAGTTCGTCGCCGGACACGGCGCCGGCGCCGGCCAGGTTCCGGCGGCGATTGTATTCGACCTCGGCGCGGCGGAGCTCCGACTGAGCCCGGGCGATGTCGGAGTTGCGCGCATCGGTCTGGGCAGCGAGCGCCTTGTCGTTGGCGAAATACTGCCGAACACGGCGCTCAGCCTGGTCGAGGTCGGCGCGAGCGCGGTCGACGGCCAGTCGGAAGTCGTCGTCCTCGATGGTCGCCAGGACCTGCCCCTTCTTGACGGGCTGGGTCTCGTTGACCGGCACCGACGTCAGCGCGCCGCTGACAAGGGCGGTGACCTGGGCGGTTGAAGCCTGGACATAGGCGTCGTCGGTCTCGACGTGCCGCGAGCCGACGAGCATCCAGTAGGCGCCGTATAGGAGGGCCACGATGGCGATGGCGAGGCCCAGGATAGTGAAGAGCCGGCGGCGGCGCTCACCGCTGGCCTTTTGCGGCGGCTTGGCCGCGGGCGGGGCTTGCTTTGACGGTTCCGCCGGTGCGGCGGTGGCCGTATCGGCCGGGCTTTGATCGAGAGGCATGGGGCAGACTTTCCGGGGAGGAATGGGGGTCAGGCGCGGAAGCCGCCGCCGAGCGCGCGGACCAGTCCGGCGTCCAGAGTCAGCGCGCGCGCCTCGAGCTGGGCCACGGCGCGGCGTTGCGCGATGACCTGGTCTTCTGCGGTGAGCAGGGTCAGGTAGGTGGAAAGGCCGCCCTTGTAGCGGAGACTGGCCACCTGATAGGCGGCCTCGCCCGATTGCAGGGCTTCGCGCGCGGCGCCCAGCCTGGCCTGCAGGGCGCGCTGGCTGGCGGCGGCGTCGGCCACGTCCTGCAGGGCCTGGACCAGGGTTTCGTCGTAGGCGGCGACGGCGGCGTCGTAGTCGCCTCGCGCGCCCTTGTAGGTGGCGGTGAGGCGTCCGCCCTCGAAGATCGGCAGGCTGAAGGCCAAGCCCGCCTGGCCGATGTCGGAGCCCGACTTGGTCAGGTTGGACAGGCCCAGCGCCTGGGAGCCGATAAACGCGGCCAGGTTGATGTTCGGATAGAAGCCGGCCTTGGCGACGTCGATCCGCTTGGCGGCGGCCTCGGCGCGCAAGCGGGCGGCCTGCAGGTCGGGACGGCGGCCCAGCAGGTCGGCGGCGAGGTTCTGCGGCAGGCCGAACGCCCGCGACGGCGCGGCGGAGGGCCGGCTTAGCGCGAGGCCGCGGTCGGGTCCCTGCCCCGCCAGGGCGGCGAGCCGATTGCGGGAGAGCGCCAGCTCTTCGTCGAGATTGGCGAGGTCCTGGCGCGCGGAGGCGGCCGCGGCCTTGGCCTGATCGGCCTCGCCCTTGTTTGCGGCGCCGTTCTCGAGCTGGTGGGCCACGAGGTCGGCAGAGGTGGCGCGGTTCTTGGCCGAGGCCTCCGCCGCGTCATGCTCGGCGACGATCCGGGCGTAGTCCGCATAGGCCTGGGCGATGGCCGTGGTCAGGACCAGCCGCGCCTCGGCGGCGTCCATGCGCGCGGCTTCCGCCTCGGACGTGGCGGCGGCCAGGCTGGCGCGATTGCGGCCCCAAAGGTCCAGGTCGTAGGCCATGTCGAACGTGGCGCGGCCATTGTCCTTGTAGCCCTGGGGCACGAACTGCGGCGGGAACCCGTTGTTGTAGCTCTGCTTGGTCTCCGCCGCTTGGGCGTTGGCCGAAAGCGACGGAAGCGTCGCGGCCCGGGCGACATCTGCGCGGGCTTCGGCGGCGCGCAGGCGCGCGGCGGCCTGAGCGAGGCTCGGCGAGCCGGCCAGCGCCTCGTCCATCAGCTTGTCGAGTTGGGGATCGTCGTAGGCCGCCCACCATCTATCCGTGGGCCAGCCGGCCTGGGGGGCCGAGAAGCTCTGAGCCGTCGCATAGCGCGCGGCGGTGGCGGGTTTCGGCGCCTCGCCCATTTTCGGGACGGCGGCGCATCCGGCCAGCGCGAGCGCGCCGGCCAGCAAGGGGATCATCGTGCGGGGCATCCGCGCCTCGGGGAGAAGTTGCGGGATTTAGCCGTGACGGCGAGTCTGGCATTTGACTAACCGTACGGTACGGTCAATATCTAGGCCCGCGATCTGGACGTCGTCAAGACTGAACCGTAAGAACCACTGACATGACGCTGACAGCAGCCGTTTCGAGACGAGACGAACGCCGAGACGAACGGCGCGACGCGATCCTGGACGTCGCGCGCGACTGCTTCCTGTCGCTGGGCTACGCCGCGACCTCGATGTCCGCCATCGCCGCCCGGCTCGGCGGTTCGAAGGGCACGCTCTACAACTACTTCAAGAACAAGGAAGATCTGTTCGCCGCCATGATGGAGCGCCAGTGCGGCGCCCTGCAGGCGCAGCTGTTCGAGACGCCCAGCGCCGGGCGCGAGCCCCGCGATTTCCTCGGCCACTACGGCCGCAGCTTCCTGACCATCCTGATGGCGCCGCAACAGATGGCGATCTACCGCGTGGTGATCGCCGAGAGCGAGCGGTTCCCAGAACTCGGCCGCGCCTTCTTTGAATCCGGACCGCGCGTGGTGATGGCGCGTATGGCGGACTATCTGACCGAGCTGATGGACCGGGGCGTGCTGCGCCAGGCCGATCCGCTGATCGCCGCTCAGCACTTCAAGGACCTGACCATGTCGGGCGCCTACAACAAGCGCCTGTGGAATGTGATCGACGACCTGACGCCGGCCGAGATGGACGCCCAGATTTCCTGCGCCGTCGACACCTTCATGCGGGCCTACGCGCCCTAGGCGGCGCGGATGATCCCCAGGAAGTCCTCAGCCTTCAGGGAGGCTCCGCCAACCAGGGCGCCGCCGACCTCGGCCGCGTGCAGGATTTCGGCGGCGTTCGACGGCTTGACCGAGCCGCCATAGAGGATCGGCGCCTTCTCGCCGGCCGGTCCGAACATGTGGGTAAGTGTCGTGAGGATGGCGTAGTGCGCTTCTTCGATCTGCTGCGTGTTCGGAGTAAGTCCGGTACCGATCTCCCAGACCGGTTCATAGGCCACCGAGAAGGCCGCGTCAGCCAGTTCCGGCGGCAGGGACGCCCTCACCTGCCCCGTCACCACCATCAGCGCGTCGCCGGCCTCGCGCTGGGCCAGGGTCTCGCCGACACAGACGATCGGCTCCAGCCCGGCGCGCAGCGCCGCGCGAACCTTGTCGGCGACCTGGGCGTCGGTCTCGCCATGATCGGCGCGGCGTTCCGAATGGCCGAGAATGACCAGGGTCGCGCCGGCGTCGACCAGCATCTCGCCGGAGATGTCGCCGGTATGGGGGCCCGAGGCCTTGGGATGGATGTCCTGGCCGCCTACCTCGACCGGACCGCCGGCCAGCGCGTCGGCGGCGCGCGACACCAGCACCGCCGGCGGGCAGATCGCTACGCGCACGGTCACGCCCGCCAGCCCCTCGGCCACCGCCCGGGCCTCGGCAAGGGCCGCCCCGCTGCCGTTCATCTTCCAGTTTCCGGCGATCAGGGGGGTGGGACGCGTCATGTGGTTCATGGCCTCGCTTTGGTCGATTTCGTCAGGCGACTAAGCCAAGCCGGCGCGGCTGTCACGGGCTTAAGGGCGCGCGCGCGCTTGCGGGGGTGAAGCCTCACCCACTATACCGCCGGTTCCAAGGGTCGGCCGTACGCGGCCGGGAAAGGTCTCATGCTCGCCAATATTCGCGCCTTCGCCAAGTCGGGGTTCGCCACCGTCCTGATCGGTCTGCTGATCGTCAGCTTCGGGGTGTGGGGCGTCCGCGACGTGTTCAAGGGCCATGTGACCAATGTCGTGATCCAGGCGGGCGGCCGGCAGATGAGCCCGCAGGACTTCAAGGTCGAGTTCGACCGCGCCCGCAAGGGCCTGGAGCAGCAAGTCGGCCAGCCCGTGACCCAGGAGATGGCGATCGAGAACAAGTTCGACGTCCGCCTGCTGGACGAGCTGGCGACGCGCGAATCCTTCGCCGCGCTGATGCAGAAGATCGGCATTCACCCTTCGGATCAGCTGATCGCCGACCAGATCCAGAAGATCCCGAACTTCTTCGACCAGGTTTCCGGGCGCTTCGACAAGAACCAGTACCTGCGCACGCTGCAGGAGAATGGCCTGACCGACGCCAAGTTCACCGGAGAGATTCGCGACCAGATCGCCCAGCAGCATTTGGTCTCGGCCATGGTCGATGGGCTGCGCGTGCCGCGGGCCTATGGCGCACTGGGGGCGATCTACGCCACCGAAAGCCGCGACATCAGCTTCTTCGCGCTCGACCCGCGCGCCGTGCCGGCCGTGGCGCCGCCCACCGACGCGCAGCTGACCAAGTTCATGCAGGACAACGCCCAGGCTTTGATGAAGCCGGAGTTCCGCGTGCTGACCGTCGTGCGTTTCAGCGCCTCGGCCATGGCTTCGACCGTCCAGGTCACCGAGGCCGACATCCAGAAGCAGTTCGACTTCCGGAAGGACACGCTCAACAAGCCCGAGCTGCGAAGCCTGATCCAGATCCCTGGAAAGGACGCCCAGACCGCCGCCGGCCTGGCCGCGCGGCTCCAGAAAGGCGACGATCCCGCGGCCATGGCCGAGTCGGCCGGGGTCGAGCCGGGGGTCTATGCCGACAAGCCCCAGTCGGCGATCGTCGATCCCAAGGTGGGCGCCGCCGCGTTCGGCATGGCCGACGGCGCGGTGCAGGTGGTGCAGGGCGACCTCGGCCCCGCCGTGGTCAAGCTGACCAAGATCACCCCCGGCCACACGGCGACCATCGCCGAGGTGCGGCCGATGCTGGAGGCCGAGGCCCGCAAGACCGCCGCCGAGCAGAAAGTCTACGATCAGAGCCAGAAGTACGACGACGCCCACACCGGCGGCGCCAGCCTGACCGAGGCGGCGCAGAAGGCCGGCGCGCCGGTCATGACCGTCGGCCCAGTGTCCGAACAGGGCGGCGACCCCCAGGGCCAGCGCGCCCCGAACGTGACCCAGAAGCTGGTGCAGGTCGCCTTCACTCTCCCCCAGGGCGGTGAGAGCGAGATCGAGGACGAGGGCAACGGCGAGTCCTTCGCCGTTCGCGTCGACAAGGTGATTCCGAAGGCCCTGCCCGCCCTGGACGAGGTCCGCGCACGGCTGACCCAGGTCTGGATGGCCCGCGAGACGGCCAAGCGTTTGCAGGCCAAGGCCGATGAACTCGTCGCCCGAGTCAAGAAGGGCGAAAGCCTGGAGAAGGTCGCGGGCTCGGTCGGCGCCTCGGTGCAGCACGCCAGCGGTCTGACCCGCCAGAACGCCGGCCAGAACAAGGACCTGTCGCAGGAAGCGCTCGGCAAGGGCTTCGAAGCCAAGCCGGGGGAACTCTACACGGCTGAGAACGCCAAGGCGTTCGGATATGTGGTGGCCAAGCTGGACGCGATCCGCCAGCCGAACCCGGCCGATCTCGCCCAAGGCGTCGAGGCCAGCCGTCCCCAGATCACCATGGCGGTGTTCCGCGAGATCGGCGCGGACGCGCGCAAGTCGGCGCGCGACGAGATCAAGCCGAAGATCTATCCCAACATGGCCCGCCAGGCCCTGGGC
>CAMFIW010000196.1 GCA_945952355.1 uncultured Phenylobacterium sp.
GTCGGCGGCCGGGACCTCAAGCATGAAGCCGGCGCGCCCGGGGGCCAGGATCAGGCCGCGCACAAGTCCCGCCGCGGCAAGGCCCTTGCCGGATTTGGGGTCGGCGATCTTGTCGAGAGCGGCCAGAAGGGCGGCGCGGTCGATGGGGGCCTGAGCGGTCATCTCTACTGTCGGCTTGCCTTGGACGCGGGGTCCGTCTCATATCCGTGGGACAGCGCCGGTTTACAACCCCGCATCGGGGTTTGAGCGACGCGGCCGCGGCGGACCGGACCAGGCCGAGAGAGACCAGGAACCAGCCGAGCCCATGCCCTGGAACGACAACGCCAATCAAGGTCCCTGGGGATCGCCGCCCTCGGGCGATGGCGAGGGACCGCAGCGACCGGGCCGCCCGGGCGGTGGCCCGCGCGAACCTTCCGGTCCTCCGCCGATGGACGGTCTCCTGCGGCGACTGCGCGACCTGATAGGCGGTCGCGGCGACGGCCCCCGCTCCAGCGTCGCGGCGGTGTTCGCGGCGAGCGCCTTCGGCCTCTGGGCCGCGTCGGGCGTCTATATCGTCCAGCCGAACGAGGAGGCGGTGGTCACCCGGTTCGGCAAGTTCGACCGGCGCGAGGCGCCCGGCCTGCGCTACCACATGCCCTTCCCGATCGAGCGCGCCGAGAAGGCGCCGGTGACCGACCTGAAGCGCATCGACGTGGGCGGCTCCAATCCAGGCGACCTGCCCGAGGAGAGCCTGATGCTGACCGGCGACGAGAACATCGTCGACATCGAGTTCAGCGTGACCTGGCGGATCGCCGACGCGAAGAAGTACCTGTTCAACCTGCGCGAACCGGACGAGGCGGTGAAAGCGGTGGCCGAGAGCGCGATGCGCGAGGTGGCGGGCAAGACGGCGCTACAGGCGATCCTCACCAACGGCCGCGGCAAGGCGCAGATCGACGCCGCCGAGCTGATGCAGAAGACGCTCGACCGGTGGGACACCGGCGTCACCGTGGTCGAGGTGCAGATCCGCAGCGCCAACCCACCGGCTGAGGTGGCCGACGCCTTCCGCCAGGTCGCCAGCGCCGGCCAGGACGCCGAGAGCAAGGTCAACGAGGCTAACGCCTATCGCAACCGGGTGATCAACGAGGCCAAGGGCGACGCCGCCAAGCTGACCCAATCCGCCGAGGCCTACCGCGAGCAGGCGGTGCGCGAAGCCCTGGGCGAAACCGCGCGCTTCAATCAGATCTACGGCGAATACCGTCGCGCCCCGGCGGTGACCCGCCAGCGGCTCTATATCGAGACCATGCAGCAAGTGCTGGCCAAGTCGAACAAGGTGGTGATCGACAGCAAGGGCGCGACCGCCCCGATCATCCTGCCGCCGGACCTGTTCCGTCCAAAGGCCAGCGCTGCGCCGCCGGCCCCGGACGATGCCTCGCCGGCCCCGGCCGCGCCCGATTCGACCGCCGGAGCTTCGCGATGAGCCGTCCAGCCCTCGCCTGGCTCGCGATCGCCGCGGGCGTCCTGGTGCTCCTGTTGAACACCTTCTACGTCGTGGACCAGCGGCGGCAAGCCATCGTGCTCAGTTTCGGCAAGCCGGTCAGAGTCGTGAACGCCGCCGGCCAGGACGACGCTGGCCTGAAGATGAAGGTCCCCTTCGTCGAGAACGTGGTCCAGTTCGACAAGCGCAACCTCGAGATGGAGGCCGAGAAGGAGGAGATCATCGCCGTCGACCAGGAGCGGCTGGTGGTCGACGCATTCGTCCGCTATCGCATCTCGGACCCGCTGCAGTACTACCGCACCCTGCACAATGAAAATGTGGCCCGAGACCGGATCGAGCGGCTGGTCAATTCGTCGCTGCGTCAGATCCTGGGCTCGGCCACCAACAACGACATCATCGCCGGGCGGCGGGGCGAACTGATGGCCCAGGCCCGTGCCGACGTCGCCAAGCGCGCCAAGGCCTCCGAGCTCGGCGTCGAGATCATCGACCTGCGGATCAAGCGGGCCGATCTGCCGCAGCAAAATCAGCAGGCGGTGTTCCGGCGTATGCAGACCAGCCGCCAGCAGGAGGCCGCTCGTTTGCGCGCCGTGGGCGAGCAGCAGAAGCGCGAGATCACCGCCGCCGCCGACAAGGAGGTCACGATCACCCTGGCCACCGCCACCGAGCAGGCCGAGATGACCCGCGGCCAGGGCGACGCCCAGCGCACGCGGATCTTCGCCCAGAGCTTCGGCAAGGACCCGGGCTTCGCCGCCTTCTACCGCTCCATGCAGGCCTACGAGGCCTCCCTGGCCCAGGGCGACACCACCCTGGTGCTCTCGCCCCAGAGCGAGTTCTTCAAGTACTTCGAGCGCGGACCGGGCGCGAAGTAGCCCATGCCTCAGTTGATCGCGCCGGAGGCCCGGCATCTTCCGTCCTTCATCGCGGCGCTGAAGGAAGGCTATTCCCGCGATACACAGCGCCCGGAGACGCCACAGTCGATCGCCCTGGTCGAGGCGGACCCGACGGCTTTCCTGAAGAGCCAGCTCGAACCGCCGACGACGGTCGTCCTGCCCGACGGGTCGATGGGCCAGGCCGTGCCGCACACCGTCCTGTGGTGGGCCGAAGGAGACGAATTCCTCGGCTCCGTGCACGTGCGCCATGGGCTGAACGAAATCCTCGCCCAGGTGGGCGGCCATGTGGGCTACGCCATGCGCCCCTCGGTCCATGGCAGAGGGCACGCGAGCGCCGCGCTCGCGGCCGGGCTCGCCTGGACTCGGGCGAACCTGTCGCTCCAACGGGTGCTGCTCACGGTCAATTCTGAGAACCTCGCATCGATCCGTGTGATCGAGAAGAACGGCGGGGTTTTCGACAAGGCGATCGAGCACATCTGGCGACCCGGGGAAACCGCCCTGCACTATTGGATCGACCTCCAGGGTCGTGGCGCACCTTCGGGCCACGGCCCCGCGGCCGGCCACCCCTAGCCCAGCCAGGCCCTGACTACGTGCAGGTCGGCGGCGATGCGGACGCAGAGGTCGTGCATCTCCGCCGTGGGCTCCAGCATGTCGGGGACCATGACCGTCATCATGCCGGCGGCGGCGGCGGCGCGGACGCCGTTGTGGCTGTCCTCGAGGGCCAGGCATTCGTCCGGCGCGACGCCCAGGCGCTCGGCGGCCAGCAGGTAGGGGTCGGGGTTCGGCTTCGGCCGCGCATAGTCGCCGTGGGCGAGGATGGCGTCGAAGCGGCCGAGCAGGCCGTGGTGGCCGAGATGGCGGTCGACGTCGGTGCGCCGCGAGGAGGTGGCGATCGCGCGCGGCAGGCCCAGGCCATCCAGAGCGTCGAGGATCTCCAGCACCCCCGCCTTCAGCGCCACCTCCGCCTCGGTGAGCTGGTGGAAGTGGTGACGGGTCCCTTCGAGGAAGCCGTCGCTGTCAAATCCGGCGCCGAAGTGCTCCAGCACCTGGCGCTGGTTGTCGGCCCAGGTCAGGCCGATCATGCGCAGATAGAGCTCGCGCGGCATCTCGCGGCCGAGGTCGGTCGCCGCGGCGCGCATGGCGGCGAAGTAGAGGGCTTCGCTGTCGATCAGGAGGCCGTCCATGTCGAAGACGACGGCCTTGGGCAGGCGGGGCAGGCTCATGGCCGCGACCTAGCGCGGTTCGCGCCGGAAGCGGAAATCAAGCCTGGCTTCAGTCCGTAACGAACTCGTCGGCGCGGTAGCCCTGGAAGTAGAGGGCGGCGGTCAGGTCGGCATGGTCGATCTTGGCGTCGGCCTCGGCGGCGACGATCGGCGTGGCGCGGTAGGGCACGCCCAGGCCCGCGGCGCCGATCATGGCCAGGTCGTTGGCGCCGTCACCGATCGCCAGGGTCTGGGAGAGTTCGATGCCGAGCCGGCCCGCCTCGCCCTCCAGGGCGGCGAGCTTGGCTTCGCGACCGAGGATCGGATCGCCGACCGTGCCGTCGAGGGCCCCGTCCGCCTCGCCGAGCGTATTGGCGCGGTTCTCGTGGAAGCCGGCGGCCTGGGCCACTCGCGAGGTGAAGAAGGTGAAGCCGCCGCTGACCAGCAGGCAGCGGGCGCCGTGGGCGGCCATGGTCCGCACGAAGGTCCGCGCGCCGGGATTGAGCCGGACCCGCTGATCGTAGCAGGCCTGGAGGTCTGCGGCCGGCAGGCCCTTCAGCATGGCGACGCGTTCGCGCAGCGCGCTCTCGAAGACCAGCTCGCCGCGCATGGCGCGCTCGGTGATGGCGGAGACCTCGGCCTTCTTGCCGGCGAAGTCGGCCAGCTCGTCGAGGCACTCCACGTCGATGACGGTGGAGTCCATGTCGGCGATCAGCAGCTTCTTCCGGCGGCCATCCCAGGACTGGACGCAGTAGTCGACCCCGGCGCCCTCCAGCGCCTCGCGAGCGGCTTGGCGGACGGAGATCAGGTCCGGCCCCTCGACCAGGAGGTCGGTGGCGGCGGGGCCCAGCGGGCGGGGCTCCTTGACGCGGGCGCGCGCGGCTGCGAGCGCTGGGACGATCCGGCCGAGGGCGGCCTGGACGAGGTCGGCGTCGGGACCGACGAGGGTGAGAGCGATCTGCATGGCGCCCCGCATCTGGCTGATCGCCGGACCCACGGCAAGCGGCAAGTCGGCCCTGGCCCTGCGGCTGGCCCGGGCCTTGGGCGGAGAGATCGTCGGCGCCGACGCCCTGCAGCTCTATCGCGACATTCCGATCCTCAGCGCCGCGGCGTCGGAGGAGGAGCGGGCCGAGGTTCCGCATCACCTGGTCGGCGTGGCCGATGCGGTCGAGGGCTGGTCGGTCGGGACCTGGCTCAGGGCCGCGACGCAGGTGCTGGCCGACATCGCGCAGCGGGGCAAGGACGCCGTGGTCGTCGGGGGCACCGGGCTCTATTTCCGGGCGCTGACTCAAGGCCTGGCCGACGTGCCGGAGGTGAGCGCGGCGGAGCGGGACGAGGCGGCGAAAGAGCTCGATATTGTAGGCGATCAGGTGGGTTTGGCGCGGCTGGGGGAGGTGGATCCGGCGGCGGCGGCGCGGATCTCGCCGGGCGACCGGCAGCGGCTGGTCCGGGCCTGGGCGGTCTGGCGGACGACGGGCCGGTCACTTACCGACTGGCAGTCGGTTAGCGTCGGCGCCTTGCCGGAAAGCGCTTGGACCGCCTGCGCGCTCAACCCGCCGCGCGAGGCGCTCTACGCCCGGTGCGACGCACGGCTGGCGGCGATGGTTGAGGCCGGCGCGCTGGCCGAGGTGAAGGCCCTCGTGGACCGCGACCTCTCCCCCGCCCTGCCCGCGCTCAAGGCCGTCGGCTACCGCGAATTCGCCGCCTGCCTGCGGGGCGAACTGACCCTCGCCGAGGCCCTGGAGGCCGCGCAGCGCGAGACGCGGCGCTACGCCAAACGCCAGACCACCTGGATGCGCGGCCAGATGCGCGACTGGCCCCGCATCGACGCCCTCGCCGCGGACGACCAATGGAGGCAGTTTCTTGCGCTGAACCCCGGCTTGACGGCCTGACGGGGGCATGGCATGACCCCGGCCTGTTCTTTCGGAGCAAGCCATTGCGCCAGATTCTTGTACTCGTAAGGCGACCCGCCGCGGACTGACGTAGGTCAGCCGTGAAAGGTCGCTTGCACCCGGGCCCCATCGCGGGCCTTTTTTATTGGCCCAACAAGGCTTGACCCCATGACCGCCCACCAGACCATCGAAGCCGCCAAGGACGAGACCGGACAGGAGACCCTGACCGGCGCCGAGATCGTCGTCCGCTCGCTCATCGACCAGGGTGTCGAGGTGCTGTTCGGCTATCCGGGCGGCGCGGTCCTGCCGATCTACGACGCACTGTTCAACGAGCCGCGCCTGCGCCACATCCTGGTGCGCCACGAACAGGGCGCGACCCACGCCGCCGAGGGCTATGCGCGCTCGACCGGCAAGCCCGGCGTCGTCCTGGTCACCTCCGGCCCCGGCGCGACCAACGCCATCACCGGCATCGTCGACGCCCTGATGGATAGCATTCCGCTGGTGGTCATCACCGGCCAGGTCGCCACCCACCTGATCGGCACCGACGCCTTCCAGGAGTGCGACACGATCGGCATCACCCGCTCGATCACCAAGCACAACTACCTGGTCAAGGACGTGGCCGACCTGCCGCGGATCATGCACGAGGCCTGTCTCTTATACACATCTGACGCTGCCGACGATATGCAGTGTG
>CAMFIW010000197.1 GCA_945952355.1 uncultured Phenylobacterium sp.
CAACAACGTCCTGACCGACGGCAAGATGCGAGCCCTCTTCACCATGCTCTTCGGGGCCAGCGCCGTGCTGATCGCCGACCGGGCGGAGGGCGGAGCGCTGGGGCCGATGCAGACCCACTATCGGCGGCTCTTATGGCTCTTCGCGATCGGCATGATCCACGCCTACTTCTTTTGGTTCGGCGACATCCTGGTCTGCTACGCGGTGGCCGGCCTTTTCATCTTCCCCTTCCGCAAGTTGACCGCCCGCTGGCAGATCGGCATCGGCGCGGTGATCCTGGTCGCCCTGCTGACCAAGAATGTCGTCGAGGCCGGCCAACTCGACGCCCTGCGCGCCGCCGCCACTGCGCCCGGCGCCTCGGCCGCGGCGATCAAGGCTTGGCAGGAGGCCTCAATGGCCGTCGTTCCTCCGCCCGGCCTGAAGGCGGCCGAGCTCGCAGGCTTCGGCGGCGGCTTCATGGACGCCCTGAAAGCGCGCGCCAACGTGGTCATGCTGATGCAGCTCGTGCTGATGCCGGGCGACACCCTGCCAGAGGCGATCGGCCAGATGTTCGTCGGCATGGGCCTGTTCCGGCTGGGCTTCTTCACGCTGGGCTGGACCAGCCGGGCCTATGGCGCGGCGATCGCCTTCGGCTACCTGGTCGCAGGTCCCGCAACGGCCTGGATGGCGTGGATCATCTGGGCCAGCGGTTTCGAGCCCCTGGTCCTGCACCGCATGGAGGCCTGGCAGCAGGCGACCCGCCCGTTCATCGCGCTCGCCCATGCCAGCGTGCTGCTGCTGGTCGTGCGCGCTGGAGCGGCGACCTGGCTGATCGAGCGCCTCACAGCGGCGGGGCGCATGGCGTTCAGCAACTATCTGATGACCTCGATCATCACGAGCACCCTGTTCGACGGATACGGCTTCGGCCTCTACGGCAAGCTCTCGCGGTCGGGTGAACTGATCGTGGTGGCGGGCGTCTGGGCCTTCATCCTGCTGTGGAGTCAGCCCTGGCTCGCACGCTTCAACTACGGCCCGTTCGAGTGGTTGTGGCGCTCCCTGGTCCGCTGGTCGCCGCAACCCTTCGTGCGCGAGCGCCCGCGGGCGGCGTTAGCCTGAGACACTAGGGAGGCTGACCGAAGCCGCGACACGGGCTATGCCAATTCCGTGAACCGGGCCTGGCCCGCGTCGTCCCGGGAGGCCGCCCGCCCATGACCCCGCTGAATTCCGGCAGTCTGAGCCCGACCAGCCTGGGCGCCGGCGGCCTGCGGGGCCTTGCCTGGCTGCGGCGGCGGATTCGTTCGTCGGAACTCTGGCTGATCGCCGTGGCGACCCTGGTGGGCGCGGTCGCGGGCAGCCTCGCCGTCCTTCAGGGCCGGATCGCCCACGGCCTGCAACTCTTGTTGTTCGGGTTCGACCCCGACGAACGTCTGTCGGCCCAGGCGATGATCGCTCCCCATCAGGCGCTGTTCATACCGCTGGGCGGCCTGACGCTGGGTCTCGTCACCTGGCTTTGGCTGCGCTATCGCCCGCGCCCGTCGATCGACCCGGTTGAGGCCAACGCGCTGCACGGTGGGCGGATGTCGGTGCGCGACAGCCTGTTCATCTGCGGCCAGACCCTGCTGTCCAACGGTTCGGGAGCCTCGGTGGGCCTGGAGGCGGCCTACGCCCAGGCCGGCGCCATGGTCGCCTCCTTCACCGGCCAGAGGCTGAACCTGCGCCGCAACGACCTGCGGACGCTCGTGGGCGCCGGCGCCGGGGCGGCGATCGGTGCGGCGTTCGGCGCACCCCTGACCGGGGCCTTCTACGCCTTCGAGATCGTCATCGGCGCCTATACGGTCGCCAACATCGCGCCGGTAGGCGCCGCGACCCTCGCCGCCGTCCTGACCGCCAAAAGCCTGGGTTGGGCGCCCTACCTGCTGAAGACCTCGACCGTGGCCGTGCAGAACTGGGCGGAATACGGCCTCTACGCCCTGCTGGGCCTGGTCTGCGCCGCCTTCGGTATCGCCCTGATGCGGACCGTCGCGGTGGCCGAGGCCTGGGTGTCCGGCTCGCCGATCCCGCGCCTGCTGCGCCCGGCGCTGGGAGGCCTGGGTCTCGCGGCCCTGGCCCTGATCACGCCCCAGACCCTTTCGGCCGGTCACGGCGCTCTCACCCTGGACCTGGACGCTCGCCTCGGCCTGTTCGCTCTGGTGGCGCTCATCTCGATGAAATCGGTCGCCTCGATCGTCTCCCTGGCCACCGGATTCAGGGGCGGGCTGTTCTTCGCCGCCCTTTTCCTCGGGGTCCTGCTGGGCCAGGCCTTCGCCGCGGTGATCGCACTGATCCCGGGCGCGACCACGGTGGACCCCACCGTCGCCGCATTCGTCGGCATGGCCGGCCTGGGCGTCGCCATCGTCGGCGGGCCCTTCACCATGTCGTTCCTGGTGCTGGAGGCGACCGGCGACTTCACCGTGACCGCCGCGGCGCTCACCGCCTCGCTGATCGCCAGCGCCGTGGTGCGCGAGATCTTCGGCTATTCCTTCTCGACCTGGCGCCTGCATCTGCGCGGCGAGACGATCCGCAGCGCCCATGACGTCGCCTGGGTGCGGACGCTCACCGCCGAGCGGATGATGCGCAAGGGCGTGCAGACCATCGGCGAGGACGTCAGCCTCGCCGACTTCCGCGCCAAGTTCCCGCTGGGCTCCACGCGCCGGGTGCTGATGGTCGACGGCCAGGGCCGCTATGCCGGGGTGATCCCGACCTCGGCGGCCTACGTCCAGGCCGAGGACCTGCAGGCGCCCGTCGCCAGCCTGGCGATCAACCGCGACGCGGCGCTGTCGGCGACCATGTCGATCAAGGAAATCATGGCCGCCTTCGACGCCACCGAGGCCGACGAGCTGGCGGTGATCGACGAGGACCGCAACGTCCTGGGCGTGGTCTCGGAGGCCTACGCCACCCGCCGCTATGCGGAGGAGCTGGAGAAAGCGCGGCGGGACCTGACCGGCGAGTCCTAGGCGCTCACGCGCTCCCGCAGCTTGGCCGTCCGATCGATCGCGGCCTCGGCCTCGGCGATGAGGCGCCGGACGATTTCGCCTGCGGGCAGGACGTCGTGGACGCCGCCGGCCGATTGGCCCATCGCGAAGCAGGACTTGTCGGGATCAAGGCCTTCGATCTGGCCGCCGATCCCGCCCATCACCCCCGCGCGGCTGGAAAGCGCCGCCTGCATGGGGAAGGGCTGGATGTCCTGCGGTCGCTTCTCCCAGTCCTCGACATAGGGGTTCTTCTTCACGCGCATGGGTTTGCCGGAATAGGAGCGGGTGCGAATGGTGTCTTCGTCCGTGGCCTCGACGATGGTCTCGCGATAGAGCCCGCCGGCGTGCGCCTCGTCGGAGGCGATGAACCGGGTGCCCATCCAGACGCCCACCGCGCCGAGCGACAGCATGGCGGCCAGGCCGCGCCCGTCATAGAGGCCGCCGGCGCCGACCACGGGGATCTTCACCGCCTCCACCGCCTGGGCCACCAGCGGCAGGGTGCCGACGAGGCCCGTATGGCCGCCGCCCTCGCCGCCCTGGCAGATCACCGCGTCGCAACCAGCCTGCTCGGCCTTCACCGCGTGCTTCACCGCCCCGCAGACCACCATGACCTTCAGGCCGGCCTTCTTGAGCTTTTCCATGATCGGCATGGGCACGCCCAGGCCCGCCACGAAGCTGGAGGCGCCCTCCTCGATGATGATCTCGACCGAGGCGGTCAGGCTCTCGGGCGACGCCGCCAGCAGGTCGACGCCGAAGGGGCCGTCGGTCAGCTTGCGGACCTTGCGCATCTCCTCGCGGATGAACTCGGGCGAACGCCCGGCCATGCCGAGCACGCCATAGCCGCCGGCATTGGTCACCGCCGCGGCGAGTTCGGCATAGGAGACCCCGCCCATGCCGGCCAGCATGATCGGGTGCTTGATCCCCAACAGGTCGCAGAGCGGGGTGTGCAGGGTCATGGCCGTTTCCTCCGGAGGCTTTGGGCGGAGGATGGCGCCGCGCCGGCGCCTTGGAAACCGTGACCCGACGTCAGGCCTGGCCGAGCCCGACGAGGTCGGCCGGATCGACCGCGTAGACCTTGGAACAGTATTCGCAGGTGACGCGGATCTTGCCGTCGTCCTCGACCATCTCGGCCCGTTCGTCAGGGCCGAAGGAGGCGAGCACCGTCTCGATCCGTTCCTGCGAGCAGCGGCAGAAGGCGGCGAGCGGCTTGGGCGTGAAGACCCGCACGCCGTCCTCGTGGAACAGGCGAAAGAGCAAGGTCTCGGCCGAGATGGTCGGATCGATCAGCTCGTCCTCGCCGATCGTCTCGAAGAAGGCCTGCGTGCGGTTCCAGGCCTCCGCCGTGGAGCCGCGGGCGTCATCCTCGGCGATGTTCTGGATCAGCATGCCGCCGGCGCGCCAGCGCGGGCCCTCGCCGAGATCGGACTGGCCGACGGCCAGGCGCACGCGGGTGGGCGTCTGCTCGGACTGGGCGAAATACTGCTCGGCGCACAGGGCGAGCGTCTCGCCTTCGATGGCGGTGACGCCCTGGTAGCGGTCCATGTCGGGGCCCTGGTCCACGGTCATGATGAACACCCCGCCGCCCAGCAGGGTCTTGGCGCCGGGGCGCGCGAAGCCCTTGGCGACCTCGGCGACCGCCGCCTCGTCATAACGGCAATAGCCGCGCAACGAGCCCGAGGTGTCGTAGTCGCAGACCACATAGCGCACCGGGCCGTCGCCCTGGGCCTGGACGATCAGGCGGCCGTCGAACTTCAGGTTGGAGCCGACCAGGGCCGCGAGCGCGCAGGCCTCGCCGAGCAGGTTGGCCACCGGCTCGGGATAGGCGTGGGCCGCCAGGATCTGATCCACGGCCGGGCCGAGGCGGACGATGCGGCCCCGCACGGGCTCGCCCTCGATCTGGAACGGGGCGACCAGGTCGTCGGCGGCGATGACGGGGGCGGAGCTCATGGGCGGCGCATATAGGAGCAATGAGACGCCATTGCGAGCGTCACCCTCGCCTCCGCGTCAGATCGCCCCGAAGCACCAGGCCAGGATCGACTTCTGGGCGTGGATGCGGTTCTCGGCCTCGTCCCAGATCAGCGAGCGTGGCCCGTCGATCACCTCGTCCGTCACCTCCTCCCCGCGGTGGGCAGGCAGACAGTGCAGGAAGACGCCATCCGGCGCGGCCAGGCTCATCAGGGCGGCGTCGACCTGGTAGGGCTCCAGGGCCTCGAGGCGCTCGTCGTGGTCGACATCGCCCATCGAAACCCAGGTGTCGGTCATCACCACGTCGGCGCCAGACGCGGCTTCGCGCGGATTGTCGGTCGTGTTGATGCGCCCCTGCTCCTGCTCGGCGCGAGCCAGGTCCATCAGGTCCGGATGGTAGAGCGCCGGGGCGGCGATGTTCAGCTGGAAGCCCAGCTTGGGCGCCACGTGGATGAAGCTGGAGCACATGTTGTTGCCGTCGCCGATCCAGGCCAGCGTCTTGCCGGCGATCGGACCGCGGTGTTCCTCGATGGTCATGATGTCGGCCAGGATCTGGCAGGGATGGCCCTTGTCAGACAGGCCGTTGATCACCGGGACCGTGGAGGCATAGGCCAGCCGGTCCACGTCGTCGTGGCTGTTGGCGCGGATCATGATCGCATCGACCATGCGTGACAGCACCTTGGCGGTGTCCTCGATGGTCTCGCCGCGCCCGAGCTGCATGTCGCTGGCCGTGGAGATGATCGAGGCCCCGCCGAGTTGGCGGATCGCGGCGTCGAACGAGAAGCGGGTCCGCGTCGAGTTCTTCTGGAAAATCATCGCCAGGGTGCGGTCGCGCGCCGGCGCGTCGGCGTCGACGCGGCCCTGGGTCCAGCCCTTGCGGGCGGCCTTGCGGGCGTGGGCGTCGTCGAGGATGGCGCGCAGAGCGGCGCCGTCGAGTTTCCAGAGGTCGAGGAAGTGTCTCACCGGTTGGGTCACGAAAAACCCTCCATTCACCGCCCAGACCGGTCAGGCTGGGCGGGATCTTGCTGTGGCGGCGACGGCCTTTTCGTCGCCCGGCCTTGGCCCCGGCGCGAGCCAGGGCGTCTGGGGTGAACGTCTCAGGCGGCGGCCTTCGCCTTGGCTCGGGCCGCCTCGCAGGCGCGTTCCAGCTTCTCCACCGCCTCACGGGCCTCTTCGAGGG
>CAMFIW010000198.1 GCA_945952355.1 uncultured Phenylobacterium sp.
GGCCATGGACGCCTGCGTGGTGGTGCGGATGAAGGACGGCGTCATCACGCGCCTCGACGAGTACATCGACAGCGCCAAGTCCGGCGCCCTGCGCAGCCACGGGCGCTGAACCACCTCTATTTCGGGGACAGGTTACCTATTTCGGACAGAGCCCTCCGACGGGCCTCCAGTGTTCACAACCGAAATAGGTAACCTGTCCCCGAAATAGCCCCGCCGTCTGCGAGCTAGCTCCGCCCCTCATAGAGCGCATCGTTCGGCTTCTTGCCGCCGTGCAGCAGGGTGGCGGGGTCGCCGATGCCGCCGCGCGCCCAGGTCTCGGCGATCGGCTGTTCGCGGTTCCATTCCCAACGCAGCTGACGGCGCGCGATGCGCCAGATCCCGTCGCGCCGCTCGAACCGGTCGATGGCCCGGGCCAGGGTCAGGGTCTCGAACGGCGGCTCTGCCGCCGGATACCGCGCGAACGACAGGTAGTAGCACTCCGCCAGCGCCGAATCGGGCCCGTCGAGCTCGATAAGGATGTTGGTCACCGTGTGGGTCATCAGCCGTTCGCTGTGCAGCGCCGGCAGGATCGCGGCGATGTAGTCGTTGGCCGGTCCCAGGAACGAGCCGCCGTGATCCTCGATGGCGTCGTCGTGATAGCAGGCGCGCAGCAGCGCCTCGTCGCCCCGGTCGACGGCGCGGCTGTAGCTGTGGATCACCTCGGTGATGGCCTGCTTGTCCAGCAGGGCGCGGATCTCGGTTTCGGGAATCATCAGCGGGTCTTCGCGTCGAAGTCTTCGACCAGACCCATGGCCTTCAGTAGGTGCGCCCGGTCGTAGTACTCGCGCCACACCTTGATCAGCGAGCCATCGAACTCCAGCACGCCCACCACCGGCGCCGAGCCGGCCTTGCCGCGGATCACGAACTCGTCGGTGCGCTCCATGTAGAGAACGCCGTCGATCACCCCCATGTGGTGGATATTGAGCGTGATGCTCTCCAGGCCGTCGCCCAGGCCCGAGACCCGCTTGAACACCGCCTCGCGCCCGACGATCGGCTCCACCATCATCGAATGCAGCACGCCGTCGGGCGTGAACATGTCGGCGACCTTGCGCCAGTCCATGACGCGCCAGGCCTCGGCCATCTCGCGTCCGAGCGCGATCTTCTGTTCGTCCGACAAGGTGGCGGCCATGGCCTGCATTCTCCGTGAACCCTGCGGCGTCGCCCCGCGGCGCGCCCTAAGCAGAATTAACTTGCATAACAGTACGGACTATTGGCAAGTCCTTTCTCAGGGCTCTGGCCCAAAGGGGTTCGGGCGGCGCTTGCAAGGTCATTCGACCCTGTCATGCGGGCTTCCGCAAGGAGTGACTTGCTTGACGAGACGCAAAACCGGCGCTTATCCTCGAAGGTGCAGGAGAGCCAAGAACAGTTGAGGGGAGCGCGCTAGCCCGGGACCGTTCGGAGCCAGCGACGCCGAGGCGAAGCGTTTCACCCGCCCCGGTGTGACTGGCCTTACGCAAGCCGCCTGCGCACCCTTCGCCACATGAACGTCCGCCGGCTCAACCGGGGGAACAACACGGGGGAATCGTCGCTCGCACGGCGAACCCCAGGGGGAGAAAACCAGTGAAGTTGCATCGCACGACGTCTGTCATCGCCCTGCTCGCGGGCATGACCATCGCCATGCCCGCCATGGCGGCGGCCGCGGCCGAGGGCACCCAGCTCGAGGAGCTGATCGTCACCGCTCAGAAGCGCGAGGAGAACGTCCAGACCACGCCGCTGTCCATCACGGCGGTCACGGGCGCCAGCCTCGCCAAGGACCGCGTCCTGACCCTCGAGGACCTCAGCCACAACATGACGGGCATCTCGTTCACGGCGAACTCGCCGCAGTCGAACGAGATCAACATCCGTGGCGTGGTGAACACCCGCCTATCCTCGCCCACCGCCGACCAGTCGGTCTCGACCTTCGTCGACGACGTCTATGTTGGGCGCTCGGGCAACATGAACTCGGCCTTCTACGACATCGCCCGGGTCGAGGTCGTGCGCGGCCCTCAAGGCGTGCTGCTAGGCAAGAACGTGGCCGGCGGCGCGGTCAACATCATCAGCAACGCGCCCAGCTTCGAGCGGTCTGGCAAATTCACCCTGTCGCTGGGCAACTACGACCTGCGGCAGACCAACGGCTACGTCACCGGCGCCCTGACCGACGAGATCGCCGCGCGGCTGTCGTTCCAGACGATCAATCACTCCGGCTACGCCCGCGACATCCTGCACAATGTCGACGTCGAAAACCTCGACTCGACCCAGGCCCGGCTTCAGTTCGCCTACCAGCCCAAGGAATCGGACCTGCGGGCGAACCTGAACATGGACTACTCCAAGGACAGCAATGACGGGGTCAACCGGGTCGGCATCAAGAGCCCGACCCTGCCCGCCAGCTTCACCCCCTGGTCCGGCACCCGCCTGCTGATCGCCAGCATCCTCGGCCATCCGCTGGACGTGCGCGAAAGTCTGCCGGTGTGGCCGCTGTTCAAGGGCGACACCTCGCCGACGCCGCAAGGCGCCCGCCACGAGACCTTCAACGCCATCCTGCACGTTGAGAAGGACGTGGCCGACGGGATCCGGCTGTCGAGCGTCACCGGCTACCGCCACAACCACTCGTTCACGCTCTACGACCAGACGGGCCTCGGCCCGACGAACGGCTTCGGCGTCGCCGCGCCGCTGCTGTTCGCCGAGCCGGTGAACTTCATCGAACAGGTGAACCAGTTCTCGCAGGAGCTGCGACTGGCCTCGACCGGCGAAAGCCGCTTCGACTGGATCGTCGGCGCCTACTACCAGCGCAGCGGCGTCCACCAGTTCAACCGCTTCTGGGGCGAATCGACCGTCTTGCCGACGCTGTCGGGCGAGTCCCACTGGGACGACCGCGGGCACAACCAGGATATGGCGGCCTTTGCCCAGGTCGGCTGGAAGTTCACCGACGCCCTGAAGCTGGAAGTCGGCGCGCGCTATACCCACGACAAGAAGTGGGGTTACCAGGCCGGCCAGATCATAGCCACCGGTGACAAGCTGAACCCGCTCGACACCGCGCCGCTCACGCCGCTGACCACCAACTTCGGCACGCCCTACGGCAAGAGCTGGAGCAAGTTGACGCCCCAGGCGACCCTGCGCTGGACGCCGGACGACCTGAACATGGCCTATGCGACGGTCTCTGTCGGCTTCAAGGGCGGCGGCTTCCAGAACGACGCCTCGAACGCCACGGCCGCAGCCCTGGCCTACAACCCCGAGACGGTCACCAATTACGAGGTCGGCTACAAGACCGAGCTCTTTGACCGAACGCTGCGCTGGAACACCGCGGTCTTCTACATGAAGTACAAGCAGCTCCAGGTGCAGCAGACCCTCGCCTCGTGCCTCTGCAACGTGATCAGCAACGCCCCCGGCGCGACGATCAAGGGCCTCGAGACCGACCTGCAATGGGCGCCCACCAAGTGGTTCCGCGGTTGGGCCAGCGGCAGCTATGTCGACCCGAAATACGACACCTTCATCTTCGCTGGCGTGAACAATTCCGGCCACTGGATGCAGCGGACGCCGAAGTACCAAGGCGCCATCGGCGCCGAGGTCACCACCGACGCCGGCCTGTGGGAGGACGCCCTGTCCGCCCGGGTCAGCTATCGCTGGCAGGGCAAGATGCCCTGGGCCCCGGAGAACACCACCTGGGAGAAGGCCTACGGCACCACCGACGCCCGCATCACCCTGCAGTCGGAAGACAAGCGGTGGAGCATCTCGGCCTACGGCAAGAACCTGGGCGACACGCTCTACCGCACCAACATCATCGCCTTCTTCCAGGAGGAGATGTCGTCGTTCGGTGCGCCGCGCACCTACGGCGTCGAACTGTCCGCGGCCTTCTAACCCTACGTCCTCCCTTGTGCCGGGCGGCCTTCGGGCCGCCCGGTCCTTTCCTCCAGTTCCAAGAGACCGCGATGGGCCAGCGCTACGAGATCCTGAAGCAGGTCATCGCCGCCTGGCAGGCCAAGGACGCTGAGCGCGTGCTCTCGTTCCTGACCGACGACATCGTCTGGCACTACGCCGCCGCCGCCCTGCCGCCCGTGCGCGGCAAGGCCGCCGCCGCCAAGCTTCTCACCCGTTTCCAGGCAGACATGCACCGGATCGAATGGCGCATCTTCGCCTATGCCGAAACGGCCGACCGCCTGTTCATCGAGGGTGTCGACGAATACCGCTCGCCGGAGGGCCATCGCGTGGCGACGCCCTATGCCGGCGTGCTCGACTTCCGCGACGACCTGATCTGCGGCTGGCGCGACTATGTGGACTTGGGCGTCGGCGCACAGCACAAGGCCGGCGAAGCGCTCAGCAAGCAAGTCCTCGAACTGCTCGACCGGCCGGTGGCGCCGTGAGCCTCGACCGCCGCACCGTCCTCGCCGCCGCCGGCGCCTTCGCCGCGACACCCGTCTTCGCCAAGGAGCCCCCGATGCCCCGCCTCTACCCCGTGCTGATGGCCGTGATCGAGGCCTGGCATCACCAGGATATCGAGGGCGTACTCGCCCACGTCACCGACGACATCGTCTGGCGCAACTCTTCCGGCTACGCGCCCGCCATCCGCGGCAAGGCCGCCATGCGCAAGGCGCTGGAGGGCATGGCTCCGATTATCAAGACCAACAAGTGGCGCATCTTCGACCACGCCGAGAACGAGAATCGGCTGTTCATGGAAGGCGTCGACGAGTTCTGGCTGACCACCGGCCAGCACGTGGCGATCCCGTACGCTGGCAGCCTCGAGTTCCGCGGCCTCCTGATCCAAGAGTGGCGGGAGTATTTCGACGGCCGCATCAGCCTGGCCATGAAGGCCGGCGAGCCGATGTCCGCCGAAGTCACCGAGATGCTGAACCGCCCGGTCGCGAAGTAGCGCCTCAGCCCTGGGTCACGCTGAAGGCCGTGACTTCCTCGTGGCACTGGTCGCAGGTGATCTTGGCCTCCAGCACATGGCCGCAGGTACGGTGATGGGTGATCAGCGGCGGGCCCTTGTCGCCCGCCAGCCAGCGGTCGCCCCAGCGGTTCAGCTCGGCGATCAGCGGATAGAGGTCGCGGCCTTCGTCGGTCAGCCGATATTCCCATCGCTCCGGCCGCTGCTGGTAGAGCTCGCGCCGCAGCACGCCCAGGTCCACGAGCCGGCTCAGCCGGTCCGACAGGATGTTGGGCGCGACACCCAGCGCAGCCTGGAAGTCGTTGAATCGCCGCCGCCCCAAGAAGGCCGAGGCGATCACATGGCTGGTCCAGCGGTCGCCGAGCACCTGGAACGCCCGGTCCAGCATCGGATTGCCCTGGTTCAGGTTGTCGGCGGGCACGATGGAGCGCCGCTGCGTGCGCGGCGGCGGCGAAGGCTCGAAACCCGCGCCCGGCCCCACTTCCACATAGACGTCGCGCGGGCTGACCACCTCACTGCAATGGCGGCAGCGGAACTCCGGCGTGAACGCATTGCCGCACCCCGTGTGGATCAGGCGATGGGCGGGATTGGCCGGGTCGAAGAACCATCTCTTCTCCCAGCGGATGATCATCAAGGCCAGGCTGTAGAGATCGAGCCCCATCTGCGAAAGGTGATACTCCTCGCGCACCGGCCTTTCCTGGTAGCGGACCTTCTTGAAGATCCCGACCGTGCTCAGCCGGCGCAGGCGATCGATCAGCAGGCTGCGCGCGAGGCCGATCCGTCCCTGGAACTCGTCGAAGCGCCTCACCCGCTGGAAGGCCAGGTACAGGATCATCAGCGTCCAGCGGTCGCCCAGGATGTTGAGCGCCCGCGTCGCGGAATTGGCCTGGACGAGCTGGGTGGCCGGCTTCGGGCCTTCGGGAAGTTCAGGTTCGGCCATATCGCCTCGGGATCGCGCGGCGGACCCTTCTGTCAGCGGCCCACCTTGTCAAGGGCGGGCCCTGGCGCTCAGCCCGCGAGAGCGGCCTGCGCATAGTCCTGCGCCATCTCGTCGATGATCCGGGCCAGGGGTTCGACGGCCCTCACCTCGCCGGCGCCATGGCCCGCCGACCAGACGTCGCGCCAGCGCTTGGCCTGTCTCTTATACACATCTCCGAGCCCACGAGACTAGGCATGATCTC
>CAMFIW010000199.1 GCA_945952355.1 uncultured Phenylobacterium sp.
GGCTGAGCGCCAACAGCGCCCAGCTCGGCGCGACGTCCAGCGGACGCAGGTCGCGGCGCTGGGCCCAGGCGCTGGCCAAGGCTCCAGGGAACAGGGCGACGGTCGAGGAGGCGTTGGCGACGGTCGGCGCCAGGCCCATGAAGGACAGGGCCGGCAAGGCCACGAAGGTGCCGCCGCCCGCCACGGCGTTCATGGCGCCCGCCAGGAAGCCGGCGGCCAGGAGCAGGGCGAGCGAGAGCATGGGCGCATAGGAAGGGGGCGCGGGGGCCGCGTCCAGGGTTCGCGGCGACGGTTCGACCGAGATCGTAGTTGATCGCCGACGCACCCTGGCCCGAAATGGCGTCCGACAAGGAAGCGACCAGGAGGCCGCCGTGACGGAGGACGAGGCCCGCCAAGCCAAGGCGCAGCTGGAAGACGAGGGCTGGTGCGTCGTGCCGGACGTGCTGAGCCCGCAGGCGACCGCCGCGGCGCTGGACCGGCTGTGGGCGGCCTCGGCCGAGAGCACGCGGCGCGGGACGCCGACCCACATCGCCTCGCTGGACCCCAACGCCCAGAACGTGCGGGTCTTCAACCTGATCGACCTCGACCCCCTGTTCCGCGAGCTTGTGCAGCACCCGCTGGCGGTCGAGCTGGTGGCCGCCACCCTGGGCGGGGACTTCATGATCTCGAACTTCACGGCCAATATCGCGCGGCCGGGCAGCCGGTCGATGGCGCTGCACTCCGACCAAGCGATCGTCGTGCCGGAGCCCTGGCACGCACCCTGGGCGATCAACATCATCTGGTGCCTGACCGACGTCAGGTTCGAGAACGGGGCGACCCTGTTCCTGCCCGGCAGCCACCGGTTCACGCGCCAGGCCGAAGTGCCGGCCGACGCCCTGTCGCGGATGCGGCCGTTCGAGGCCAAGGCCGGGTCGATCATCGCGATGGACGGGCGGCTCTGGCACACCTCGGGCGCCAACGTCACGGCCGACGAGGATCGCGCGCTGCTGTTCGCCTACTACTCCGCGGCCTTCCTGCGGCCGCAGGTGAACTGGAATGCGGCCCTGTCCGAGGACGTGCAGGCGCAGACGCGGGGGTCGCTGCGCCATTGGCTAGGGCTGGATGCGAACGCCAATCTGGGGCTCGCGCCGAAGGTCTTCGCCGACGCTCCGAAGGCGTAAGGAGGAAGAATAGCAACCACGAACCACACGAACGACACGAACGCGCTTGTGCTGGAGAAGCCCGCGCGGCTCGACCGCCAGGAAGGTCAGCCACGGAAAACACGGAAAGCACGGACGGCTTGCCTGAGCCTCAACAGATCGATTGGAGGCGCGCTTCGCGCGCTCTTGTCCGTGTCCGTCCGTGTTTTCCGTGGCTGGCCTTTCCGGCCGCCCAGCCGCCGTAGCCCCACCGACCCACCCCGTTCATGTGGGTTCGTGTGGTTCGTGGTTTCGCGAAACGACCTTAGCCGCGACCGAAGCGGGCTCTGTATTCGCCGGGGGTGACGCCGACGCGCTTCTGGAAGGCGCGATGGAGGCCGTCGAGGCTGCCGAAGCCGGAGCGATCGGCGACGCGGGCGAGCGGCCAGTCGGAGGTTTCCAGCAGGGCCTTGGCGCGGTCGACGCGGGCCAGCTCGACGAAGGCGGCCGGGGTGACACCGGCGTCCTTGTGGAAGACGCGGCTGAAGGTGCGCTCGGTCATGCCGGCGCGGGCGGCGAGCGTCGGCAGGCTGAGGTCGCCGACCGGATCGGCGGTGATCTCGGTGATGAGCGCCTTGAGACGCGGCGTGGCCGAGGCCTGAACGTCGAGGCCGGCGGCGTACTGGGTCTGCCCCCCCGGACGGCGCATGAAGAGGACCAGGTTTCGGGCGATGGCGAGGGCCGCCTCGGCCCCGAGGTCGGCCTCCACAAGGGACAGGCACAGGTCGATCCCGGCCGTCACCCCAGCCGAGGTGTAGAAGGGCGGGTCGGCGACGAAGATGGCGTCAGGCTCCAGCCGGACCGCAGGGCGGAAGGCCCGCATGTAGTCGCAGGCGCCCCAGTGGGTGGTGGCGCGCCGGCCGTCCAGCAGGCCCGCGGCGGCCAGGACGAAGGCGCCGGTGCAGACGCTGCCGACCCGGCGCGTCGTCTCCGCCCTCGCCCGCAGCCAGTCCAGAAGATCGGTGGGCTCCATGGCGCGTAGCCCTCCCTCGTCGCCGCCGCCGACCAGGATGGTGTCGAGGTCGTCGGGGAGGTCGGCAAGCGCAGTCGCGCCAGCGATCCGCAGGCCGGCGTTCGTGACGATCTCACCGCCGCCGGGGGAAGCCAGGATCACCTGGTAGGGCGCGGCATCCGAGCCGCGATTGGCCATGGAGAACACTTCCACCGGGCCTGCGATGTCGAGCGACTGGACGCCCTCGAAGCCGACGACGGCGATTTTGCGGGTGTGGGTGGGCAGCGAGGTCATGTGGCGTAATTTGCGGTATCTATGACATTTTCGCCATAGAGATTCGTATCTAGGGTCGCGCCATCGACAACCTCTCCTGAAAGGAAGACCCCGATGACCCCGACCTGCCCCTGCGAACCTTGCCAATGCCAACCCTGCACCTGCGGCTCGGCCTGCAAGTGCGGCGACGCGTGCGCCTGCAAATCCAAGGTCCTGGCCGCCAAGGCGGAGTGACCCCCGGCGAGCGCCCGGCTCCCCCCGGGCGCTCGCGACACCCAATAGGAAGACAGCCATGCGCCAGCTCGCCCTAACCGCCTCGGTGGTCGCCACCGCCCTCGTTCTCGGACAGCCGTCCCGGCCGCTGGCCGCGCCGGCCCCCATGGCCGCGGCGCCTGCCGCCGACAGGCTGAGCCTGCCGCCCCCGAAGGCCGGGCGCGGCCGGCCGCTGGTCGTCATCGTCGGCGGCGCCGCAGGCGCCGAGACCACGGACTATATCGTCCCCTACGCCGTGCTGGCGGAGTCGGGGGCCGCCGAGGTCCGCGCCTTGTCGACCGTTCCAGGGCCGATGAAGCTCATGCTGACCCTGAAGATCCAGCCGGACCAGACGACATCCGCCTTCGAGGCGTCCGAGCCGGAGGGCGCCGACGTCGTGATCGTCCCTGCCCAGATGAAGCCCAAGGATCCCCTCCTGATCGCTTTCGTCCAGCGCCAGGCGGCGAAAGGCGCGACCATCGTTTCGATCTGCGAGGGCGCGCGGGTGCTGGCCGAGGCCGGGCTGTTGCGCGGCAAGCGCGCCACGACCCATTTCGCCTCGCTTGGCAAGTACGACAAGGCCTATCCGGACACCCGCTGGGTTCGCGACCGCCGCTATGTCCAGGACGGGCGGATCATTTCGACGACCGGGGTGACGGCTTCCATTCCCGCCTCCCTGGCCCTGGTGGAAGCGATGGCCGGCCATGCCGAGGCCGTGGCGACCGCCCAGCGGCTTGGCGTGACAAGCTGGAGCGCGGCGCACCGGACGGCGGACTATCGGATCACCGCGGCGGACTATGCGAGCGGCCTGGCGGGGTACCTCGCCGTCTGGAGCCACGAGCGTGTCGAGGCGCCGCTGAACCCACGCGTCGACGAGATCGCCATAGCCCTGCAGACCGACGCCTGGCAGCGGACCTTCCGCAACAAGGTGGTGAGCACGGGCGCGGCGCCGGTACGCGGACGGCGCGGCCTGGTGTTCGTGCCGGAGGCCGCGCCCGCGAAAGGCGGCCACGTGCTGGCCCTGAAGGCCGGGCCGCCGGCGCCGCAGCTCGACGCCGCGCTCGCCGACATTCGCCGACGCTACGGAGAAGGGGCCGCGCGGCTGGCGCGGATCGGGCTGGAGTACGATGCGCCGGGGCGGGTCACAGCGAGCCGCTAGGCCCACTCCTCATCGTCATGGCCGGGCCTGTCCCGGCCATGACGTCCTGGGGTGGGACGTTTACGCCCTCAACCCCTTTTCCCAGGCTTCCGCGGCCGGCTTCGGGCGGCCCTGGGCGTCGAAGAGGAGGGGCGTGTCGGCGGCGTTCTCGCGTTTCAGCCAGCTGTCGGGGTCGCGCAGGCCCCAGTGGGTGAAGGCGAAGCGCTGGCGGGCCGGCAGGCCGGAGAAGGCGTCGGCGGCCTCGCCGTAGAGACGGGCCTGCTTGGCCTCGAGGTCGGCGCGGTCCTTGATCAGGCCCTTCGCGCGGACGATCGAAACATCCATCTCCGAGACGTGGACCAGCAGCCCAAGGCTCGCCAGGTCGCGGATGGCGGTGGTCAGGACGCCGGGCGTGAGGTCGGCGGCGACATGGGTCTGGGTCCCGACGCCGGTGAGCGGGGCGCCGGCCTTCAGCAGGGCCTCGGCGAGCTTCAGGAACGTCGCGCGCTTGGCCGGCAGGCTCTCCAGATTGTAGTCGTTGAGGAACAGGGGCGCGTCGGCGTCGGCCTCGCGGGCGGCCTTGTAGGCGATGACCATGTGGTCGAGCTTGCCCAGCGTCTGGCTCCACAGGCTGTCGCGCCAGCCGTTCCCGTCCTCGGCCACCGCCTCGTTGACCACGTCCCAGCCGCAGGCGATCCCGCGATAACGGGAGACGACGTTCCCGACATAGGCGCGATAGGCCTCGGCGAAGCGGTCGGGCGTGGGCGCCAGGCGCTCGAAGGCCACCGGCTTCTGGGCGTACCAGACCAGGGTGTGGCCGAAGAGGCGGAGGCCGCGGTTGCGGGCGAAAGCGGCGATGGCGTCGGGCGCGTCCCACCGGTAGGTCCCGTCGTCGCCGCAGATGTATTCCATCTTCATCTCCCACTCGGCGGTGAGCTGGGAGGCCTGGGTCGCGACCAGATTGGCGAAGGCCGGGTCCGTGAGCTGGGAAGCCTGCACGCAGGTCCCGACGGGGAAGGCCGCGACCGACTTCAGCGGCGGGATATCGACGGGCGTATGAGCGTCGGCCTTGCGATTGCAGCCGGCCAGGGCGAAGGCGCCGGCGACCACCGCGCGCCGACTAAGTGGTGCTCCCCCGTTGGAGGAGCTGGCGTTCGCCAGCGGCGAATGGCTGAGGGGGTTGAAACCCACTCCGCCCTGCCCTTCAGCCCCCTCCGTCTCGTGGCTCCGCCACGATCCACCTCCCCCAACGGGGGAGGACCTTGGACGTTGGCTCACCGACCGCCGCCGGAGGCGCGGCGGAGGCCGAGTTCGTCGAAGGCGGCGGCCTCCTGGCGGGCCTGCTCCTTGACCCTGGCCAGGCGGATGTTCTCGGCCACCTGCTCGTATTTCTTCTGCTCCTCGAAGGCCTGGGCGAGCGCGTCGCGGGCGCCGGCCTCCTCCAGCAGGATGCGGTCGATCTCCGCCTGAGCGTTGGCCTTGCGCGCCTTGAGCCCGTCCAGATAGCCGAGCTGGTACCAGCCGGCCTCGGCGTCGTAGCGGGCGTGGGCCGCCTCGGCCTCGCCCTCGGCGTCGAGGAGGACCCGCTTCATCTCGGCCTGGGCGCGGCGTTCGACGATCTCGTTGAGGCGCTTCTGCAGCGTCTCGACCTCGTAGCCCGAGAGCTTGATCAAACTGTCGGCCCAGCTCATTCGCCTTCACCCATCAGGACGTGGGCGAGGCGCTCGAAGCTCTCGTCCAGGGAAGTGGCCTCGTCCTTGTCCTGCGCCAGGAAGGCCTCGATGCCGGGATTGAGCATGATCGCGCGGTCGACGGTGGGGTCGGCCCCGGCGCGGTAGGCGCCGATGCGGATCAACTCCTCCATGTTGGAATAGGCGCTCATCATCTGGCGGGCGTGCTTGACGATCTCCCGCTCGTGCGGCTCCTGGCAGCCCGGCATGGTGCGGCTGATCGACTTCAGCACGTTGATGGCCGGGAAGCGGCCGCGCTCGGCGATGGCGCGCTCCATGACGATGTGGCCGTCGAGGATGCCTCGCACCGCGTCGGCGATCGGCTCGTTGTGGTCGTCGCCGTCGACCAGGACGGTGAAGATGCCGGTGATCGGCCCGGCCGTGGTGCCGTCGGGGCGGATGGGGCCGGGGCCGGCGCGCTCCAGCAGCTTGGGCAGTTCCGTGAAGACGGTGGGCGTGTAGCCCTTGGTGGTCGGCGGCTCGCCGGCGGCCAGCCCGATCTCGCGCTGGGCCATGGCGAAGCGGGTCACGCTGTCCATCATGCACAGAACCTCG
>CAMFIW010000200.1 GCA_945952355.1 uncultured Phenylobacterium sp.
GCCGGTGATGGTGAAGCCGGTCGAGATCACGCCCTGGCACCAGAGGATCGGATAGAGGATCGGGCTGCCATTCGGCGGAAACGCGCCGATCAGCCGCAGCACGACAGGCGTCACCGCGATGGCCACGCCCGCCATCAGCAGGGTCATGGCGGAGCCCTTCTTGCCGAACCTTTGGGACAGTCGGGGGGCGGCGGCGAAGGCGAACACTGCGGCTAGGAAGCTGGAGAAGGTGAAGAAGGCGATCTGGGCCGCGCTGAGCTCCCAGAAGAAGGTCGTGAAGTAGAGGTTTATCGACAGCGCCAGGCCCCCGGCCATGGCCGCGAACAGGCTGGCCACCAGGATGCGCAGGAAGGACGCGTGGGACAGCGTCCCGACCATCTCCTTCGCCAGGGTCGAGAGCGACAGCTTGCGATGCGGGGCCTCGCGCAGGAACGGGATCTGGCCATGGGTGCCGATCGCCGAGACCAGGATGGCCACGAAGATCATGATCGCCGCCGCGACACCGTAGTGGGCGTAGCCCTCAGCGTTGAGTTGGCCGACCTTGTGCGTGGCGTCGGGGGCCAGGAAGACCTTGAGCGCCGCGAAATAGATGATCAGCCCGCCGATCCAGCCGAACAGGTAGCGGTAGCTGAGCAGCTTGGTGCGCTCGTCATACTCGGTGGTCAGCTCGGCGGCGAGCGCCGAGGACGGGATCTCGTAGCAGGTGATGAAGCTGCGAATCAGGATCGCGGTGGCGATCAGGTAGAAGAACAGCTGCTCATGCGAGAGGCCGGCCGGCGGGTTCCAGAGCAACAGGTATGACACCGCCACCGGGATGGCCGCGGCGTACATGAACGGGTGCCTGCGGCCCCAGCGCGAGCGGGTGTTGTCGGAAAGCTGGCCGACGATCGGGTCCAGGAAGGCGTCGACGAACAGGGCGATCATGATCGCCACCCCGACCGTCTTGGCCGACAGGCCCATGACCTGGTTGTAGAAGATCAGCAGGAAGTAGGAGAAGCCATTGTCCTTCACCCCGAAGGCGATGGAGCCCGCGCCGTAGAACAGGCGGGTCGGCAGACTCAGGCGGCGGCCGGTTTGAACGGCAGGTACGGCTTCGGCCACAGCGTTTCCCCCGTGCGGACTGGTTTTTCGAACCCTAGATCAGGCGGGGCGGGCTGGCGAGCCTAGACCACGTTTCCACCCGCCCCAATGCTGGAAGGGCGCGCCTCCTCGATGTCGGCGGTCTCGGCGACGGCCGCGGCCCGGGCAAGGCTTTCGAGGTTCTCGCGATGCTTGCCGGCGTCGATCCGGTAGCCCACCAGCACGGCGACCGACAGCACCTTCATGAACACCGAGAACGGCAGGTAGAGCAGCGACATGTGCCGCATCACGTCCGGGCTGACGGTCCCCGGCGCAGCGTGGGTGGGGAAGTTGGCGGCGGTGATGATGAGGCCGGCCAGGAAGACGCCGAAGCCGTTGGTGAATTTGGGCAGGAGACCGTTGGCCGCCATCAGAAGGCCCTCGGACCGCACACCGGTCTTGACCGCAGCGTCCTCGACCACGTCGGCGATCATGGACGAGATGATGATGTAGCCGGCGATCGCCAGGGTTCCGGAGAAGAAGGCGTCTCCGACGAGGATGCGCGTCACCCAGGGCGAACTGTTGGGCGGCATGATGTGCAGCAGCCGAAGGGCCTGCGGAATCGCGTCGGCGACGATGGAGATGGTGAAGAGCACGATCATCGCCCGCTTCTTGCCCATCGCCTTGGCGGCGGGTCCCGCGAGGGCCACCCCGGCCAGCGAGGCCGCGACGCCGGCGATGGCGATATAGGAAACGAACTGGGCCGTCATGCCCCAGAGCTCGACATAGAAATATTGGCTGAGCGCCGTTCCCATGCCGATCGCGACCCCGGAGCAGAAGCCGGACGCCATGACCACCATCAGCGACGGATTCATCAGGGTGCCGCGGATCTCCGCCAGGGTCTGGCGGAACGGCACGGCGCGCGATGTGGGCATGGTCAGCGTCGGAATTCGCCGATGCGTACCGACCGCTGAGACCAGGATGGAGACCGACATGACGACCGCGGCCAAGATGCCGTAGTGGGCATAGCCCTCGCGATTGAGAATGCCGCCATGCTGCGGGTTCAGGAAGACCTGGTAGAGCGCGATGTTCATGGCCAGTCCGCCGACCACGCCGAAGAAGAAGCGGTAGCTGAACAAGCTGGTCCGTGCGTTGTAGTCGGTCGTGAGTTCCGGCCCGAGCGCGGCGCTGGGCACCTCGTAAAGCGCCACCGAAGTGCGCATGAGCACCAGCATGCCGATCAGGAAGACGCCGCTCTGCTCCGGCGACCAGGACGTCGGCGAATTCCAGAAAGCGATGCAGGTCACCGCCACCAGCGGCACGGACAGATACATCAGCGGGTGGCGACGCCCCCACGGCGTGCGCAGCTTGTCGGAGAACTGTCCGATCGCGGTGTCGATCACCGCGTCGAACATCAGGGTCAGCATGATCGCCGTGCCCACCCAGACCGCTGGCAGGCCAATAACCCGGTTCAGGTATGGCGCCAGCACCGCAGAGGTCAGCGAAAGCGTTGTCACCCCGAAGGCGATGGAGCCGAACCCATAGAGGAACTTGGTCCCGAAGCCGAACCGCGCGGTTTCGGGAAGCTCTGAGTTGGCGTTTTGGCTCATGGCGTCTTCTTCGAAGGTTCGGTATGGCGATGGGCGTGCAAGCACCCGAAGCGGATCGGGTCAGGTTCAGGATCGGATCGAGCGGAGCCCCTCGGGCGCGGCGCCGCCGGCGAGGCCGCCGAGGCCGCCCGCTTCCTGGTCGACCCCGCCTTCCTCGGCTAGGGCCGCAGCCTCGCTCAGCTTGGCGAGGTTGGCCTCGTGCTTCGCCTTGTCGATGTTGAAGGCGAAGAGGCAGACGATGGCAAGGCCGTAGAGCACGGTCACGGTCGGCAAGAAGGCCAGGCCGAGATCGTGGACGATCTGCGGATCGACTTCTCCGCGCTTGACCCCGATCGGGAACTCGATCGCCTTGAGGATGGCGGTCGAGATGAAGATGCCAAGGCCCGAGACGATCTTCTTGAACAGGTTGTCGGCCGACAGCAGCAGGCCCTCCGACCTGCGACCGGTCTTGACCTCCGCGTCCTCGATCACGTCCGAGGTCAAGGCCACCAGGATCACGCCCGTCGCGGCCGCGAGGATCGCGTTGACGAAGGTCTCGACCAACAGGATCGCGATCAGGGCTTGCGACCCATTGGGCGGCATCAGGCCCACGAGGCGGGCCGCGATGGGGGCGATCCCGACCGTCAGGGCGCCCGCGAACATGATGATCGCGCCGTACTTCTTGCCGATGCGCTTGACCACGGCCGGGGCCATCAGCACGCCCAGCAAACTGCCGGCCACCCCCACCGACGTCATCAGCGCCAGCTGGGATTGCTTCAGGCCCCAGAAGAACAGGCCGATATAGAGTTCGAGCCCGTTGCGCGCGCCCATGGCGATGGCGATGAACATGCCGGTCAGGGTGGCGACCACGAAGGCGCGGTTGTTCAGCGTCGCGAAGATCTCGCTGGCCATGCCGGAGAAGGTGATCTTCCGGATCGGCGCCTGCCGCAGATAGGGGATCTGGCTCTGGGTTCCGCGGGTGGAGATGAGGATCGTGGAGAAGATGATCAGGGCGGCGCAGATCGAGTAGCCGAGATAGCCGTCGCGCGCGAGAACGCCGCCGGTGCCGTCCGGATGTTCCTTGAGGAAGAACTGGTAGGCGGCCACCGTCATGCCGAGCCCGCCGGCCACGGTGAACAGGGCCCGCATGGAGAGCAGTTTCGTGCGCTCCTGGTAGTCCTTGGCCAGTTCCGGAGCCAGCGCGTTGTGCGGAAGTTCGAAGAAGGTGTCGAACAGGCGTACGGCCAGCAGGCAGGCCACCAGATAGGCGGCGATCGCCTCGTGACTCCAGTCCTTCGGCGGATTCCAGAGCAGGAAGTAGGCCAGCGAAACCGGGACCGCGGCCATGTACATAAACGGGTGCCGCCGCCCGAGGCGGGAGCGGAAGTTGTCGGAGATCTGGCCGACCGTAGGGTCGACGAAAGCATCGAAGATCAGGGCGCCCATCAGGATCGCCCCGACCGTCTCGGCGGGCAGGCCCACGACCTGATTGTAGAAGATCAGCAGGAAGGTCGAGAGCCCGCGAAGCTTGACCGAGTTTGCGGTCGCGCCGACGGCGTAGGCCAGCCGGGTTCCGAAGCCGAGGGGCGGGCGGGCGAGCGACGGGTTCATGCGCGGCGGTTCCGGAATCGCGGGCGCGAAGTTGCGGACGCTGGCCGTTGGCGCATCACCGATTGTCCTCCCAACCCCGGGGTCCTGCACGGGGCGTCCTGTCCATGGTCGACCGTTAACCGGCCGCGTCTCGTTGGGGGCAGAGCGTGAGGGAGAGGTTCCTGCCCGTCAATGGTTTTGATCTTACATTCCCGACACGTTCAAAACCCATATTATCCAATATCTTATAGGCCGCGTCGCGACATACCGGGCGCCAGTTGCCAAACCGTTCTTTCGAAAACGCAAAGCAAAGGGCGCGCCGGAGACCGGCGCGCCCTCGCGAAGTCCATGGACGGGGTCCTAGAACTTGTACTGGAACTCCACGCCGAAGGTGCGCGGCGGGGTCAGCGGGTAGGTGGTGGCGATCCCCAGCACGGTCGGAACGCCCGTGACGAGACGGCCCACCACGCGGGACGAGGTCGCCCCTTCGTAGTAGCCGAGATCGTCGAGGATGTTCTTGCCGTAGGCGATGACCGTCAGGTGATCGTTGGCCGACTTCCAAGTCAGGCGCAGGTCGACCTGATCCCAGGACGGCGTGCGGTTGTACGAGCGCATGAAGATCGAGCCGTACTGTTCGTCACGCCAGATGTAGCTGACCGAACCCGTCAGGCTGCCCGGCTCGAAGTGCCAGGTGTAGAGGGCGTTCAGCGCCACCTTGTTCTTCGGCGCTTGCGGCAAGGCGTTGCCGGACAGGTCCTGGCCTTGCTGCAGCCGGCCCGTATAGACGTCGACCGCGGGGCCGGCGGCGCCATAGGGCCGGGCCTCGGGGCTGAGCGCCGCCGGATCGGACGGATCGACGATGCCGCGCGCTTCCTTGATGTAGGCGTCGGTGTACGAGTAGGTCATCAGAAGGCGCAGATTGTCGATCGGAGCCCAGTTCAACTCGGCTTCGAAACCCTTCGAAATCGCCTTCGGGACGTTGAAGAAGATCGTCTGGGCCGTGGTCGAACCGCCGCTGGTCGCCGGGATGGTCACCGGCGCCTGGAAGTTGCGGTAGTCGTAGTAGTAGGCCGCCAAGTTCGCCTGGAAGGTCCGGCCGATATCTTTCTTCAGGCCGATCTCGAAGGCGTTGTTGTGCTCAGCGTCGGTGAGCGGGAACTGCACCACCGGGGCGACAATCCCGGAGTTGAAACCGCCCGCCTTATAGCCGCGGCTGAACTTGCCGTAGACCAGGGTATCGTGATCGGGCTGCCATTCGAGGCCGATCGTGCCGGTGGTCGCCTGCCAGCTCTTGTCGAGCTTACGCAGGGCTAGACCCGTTGTGGGGTCGATCACCGTGGCGGCGCTGACGCCCGGCAGCAGGTGGCCCGAGGCGTCGAGGCCGGTGCCGACCGCCGCGGACGTGATGTCGACCGCCGGCGTGAAGGTGCCGAGTTGGGTCGGCGCCGTGCCGCAACCGATGAGGGCGAAGCAGACCAGACGCGCCTGCTCCTGGCCGTACTTGTGGTCATGCGAATAACGCAGGCCGGCCGTGAGCTTCAGGGTGTCGGTGAACTTGTAGTCGATCTGGCCGAAGGCGGCCCAGGACTTGTCCTCGAAATCCGGACGGGTGTCGTACCAGTAGCGGTTGGGGTTCGCCGCCGCGGCCCCACCGGTCGGCAGGATCGGGTTGGCGAACTGCGGCTGGTTGGCGAGTTGCACCCAGACCGGTTGCTTGTAGGCCTCGTGATAGTAGTAAAGGCCGCCCAGCCACTGGAGCGGGCCGTCTCCGCTGGACGAGAAGTTCAGCTCGTGGCTGAACCAGTGGTTGTCCTCCTGATAGGTCGAGACCGCCTGCG
>CAMFIW010000201.1 GCA_945952355.1 uncultured Phenylobacterium sp.
ATCCAAGGGTATGCGGCCGTTCGACGTGGAGCTTCTGCCGACCCATGGCGGCTCGCTGCGGCTGTTCTGCTGCCACGATGCGGCGAGTCATGCGGAGACCCCGGCCTTGGCCGACTTGCGCGCGCGAGAGCGCGCCGCGGGCCTCGACGACCTCGCAACCTACGGCGGGTTCGCCGCCCGCGTTGAGCAGGTCCGCAAGGACTTCCTCGCCTTCCTCGCCAAGGCTCGCGCAGATGGCAAACGGGTTGCGGCCTACGGGGCGGCGGCCAAGGGCAACACCTTCTTGAACTATGCCGGCGTGGGGACCGACGACATCGTCGCGGCCTTCGACGCCAATCCGCACAAGCAGGACCACTACCTGCCGGGCAGCCATGTGCCGATCCACGCTCCGGCCAAGATCGACGAGGTCCGCCCTGACTACCTGCTGATTCTGCCCTGGAACCTGAAGGACGAGATCATGGGTCAGATGGCCCGTATCCGCGACTGGGGCGGCCGGTTCGTCACCGTCGCGCCCGAACCAAAGATCTGGGACTGATGCGCTTCTCGCCCACCGCCATCGCAGGGGTCGTGGTGGTCGATATCGATCCGGCCGTCGACGAGCGCGGCGCCTTCGCGCGCCTCCATTGCCCTGACGAGTTCGCCGCCGCGGGCCATCCTTTCGCGCCGGCCCAGACCAGCCTGTCGCGGAATACGGCCGCCTTCACCTTACGGGGGATGCACTACGAGGCTCCACCGCGGGCGGAGACCAAACTGGTGCGGGTGACGCGGGGGCGGATATTCGACGTGGCGGTGGACCTGAGGCCCGACAGCCCGACCTATCTCGCCTGGACGGGAGCGGAACTGTCCGCCGACAACGGCCGAGCCCTGCTGGTCGGCGCCGGCATGGCGCACGGCTTCCTGACCTTGGAGGACGAGACCGACGTCCTCTATCAGATCGACCGGATCTTCGAGCCGGGCCATGGTCGCGGGGTGCGCTGGAACGACCCGGCCTTCGCCATCGCGTGGCCCGGCGCGCCGCGAGTGATGTCCGAGCGCGACGCCACCTATCCCGACCTCCCGAGGGGCTAGCGGTGGCCGACATCCTGCTGACCGGCGCAAGCTCATTCACCGGCCTGTGGATCGCCGAGGCCTTGGCGTCGGCCGGGCATGCGGTGACCGCGCCTCTTAAGCGGCCGGCCAGCGATTATTCCGGCCTGCGCCGGCAACGCGTCGAGCGGCTCGGCCGGAGCGCCGAGGTGATCTTCGATACGCCCTTCGCCTCGCAGGCCTTGCTGGCTCTCGTAGCGTCACGCCGCTTCGACCTCTTGGGCCACCATGCGGCGGACATCGTGAACTACCGCTCCGCAGACTACGACCCCGCGGCCGGCTTTTCGCGCAATGTCGACGGCGCGGATGCGGTCTTCGAGGCATTTTCCCGGTCCGGCGGGCGCGCGGTCATCGCGACCGGCACAGCCTTCGAGCCCGGCGAGGGCGGGGAGGGGCCCGAGGCCCTGGCCGTCAGTCCCTACGGCCTGTCCAAGGGATTGACCAACCAGGCCCTGCGTCACATGGCCCGCTGGCGGGGGCTTGGCTTCGGCAAATTCGTGATCGCCGGCCCCTTCGGGCGGCTCGAGGAGGGGCGGTTCGCCTGGTCGATGTTCCAGGCTTGGTTCGACGATCGCCCGGGGGTCGTTCGGACGCCGCGCTACGTGCGCGACAACATCCCGGCGCCGGTGCTGGCCGCGGCCTATTCAGGCCTAGTCCACCGGATGCTGGCCGGCGCCGAGGACCTGATCGCGCGGCCCCAGGGCTTCGTCGGCACTCAGGAGGCGTTCGGCCGCCGCCTCGCGGCCGCCATGGCGCCGCGCCTGGGACGCGCCTGCGCGATCGAGTCGATGGATCAGCCGCGCCTGGACGAACCCGAGACCCGAATCAATTCCGAGCCGGCCTTCGCACCGGGCTGGGACGAGGCCGCGTTCTGGGACGACTACGCCGCCTACTATCAGGAGACCGCCGCCGCCGGGCTGCTTGCCGCGCCGGCGTAGACCCCGCTCTCCTTGACCGCCTTTTCGATGGCATCGAAGTAGTCGACCGCGAACTGGCGGGTGTCGCCGAGGGGGCTGGCCTTCATCCGCGCGCGCAGGGTGCGGCGCAGTTCGGCGATGCGCTCTGGGTCATTGGCGAGCCCGACCGCGATGCGCACATAGTCCTCGGTCGATCGGCCGCACAGGTCGCCGAGACCCAGGTTCATCAGCACCGAATAGCTGAGCCGCTCGAACATCGCCGGGCCCACCTGCGCGACGACCGGGGCGCCCATCCAAAGCGACTCGCAGGTGGTGGTGCCGCCGGTCTGGGGGAAGGTGTCCAGCGAGATGTCCATCTCGTTGTAGAACGGCAGGTGGCGGCCCCGCACGGCCTCGAACCTCACGCGATCGGCCGTGACGCCCTCCCGGGCGAAGGCGGCGAGAATGTTCTGGCGGAAGGCCGGCGAACCACTCTCGGGACGCACGAACAAGAACCGTGAGCCGGGGACCGCGGCGACGATCCGGGCCCAGGCCGACAGCACTTCGCGACCGTACTTGTAGGGATTGTTTGCGGTGCCGAAGGTGACGAAGCCGTTCCGCTCGACCGGGGCCTGCGGGTTCGCGGCCGGCTCCTGGCGGAAGGCGCGCTCGCCCAGCGCATACCAGGTGCGCGGCAGGAGCATCGGCTTTTCCAGGATCAGCGCCGGGTCTTCCGGCAGGACGTAGGGGTCGACCACCAGGTAGTCGATCTCGGCCAGGCCGGCGGAGTGCGGATAGCCGACCCAACTCGCGCCCAGCGGCGCCGGCTTGTAGGCCATCACCGTCAGCTTGTTCATGTGTGTGGAGCCGCCGAGTTCGATGAGCATGTCGAGCTCGTCTTTGGCGATTTCCTGGGCGGCCTCGCGGTCGCCGATGTGCGGCCACCAGCGGAATCCGTCGACCCAGGCCGTGATCTGCTTCTGGGTCGGGTCCTCCTCGCCCTGATAGAAGGAGTAGCAGTACACTTCGAAGCGGCTACGGTCGTAGTGCTCGAGGAGGGGCAGGGCGAAGTAGGCGACCGGGTGGGCCCGTAGATCCGATGACATGAAGCCGACGCGGATCTTGCCGTTGGGCCTGCGGGTCCGGGGATGGTCGATCGGTCGCGTCGAGACCGCGCGCGTGACGAGCCCGCCCCAGGAGCGATGCATGTCCACCAGGCTATGGCGATCCTGCGGCGTGCGCACCCGGCTCAGGTGGGCCATGAGGGCCGTGTGCTTTCCGGTGTCTGCGAACATGCGGCCCATCTCGTCGAAGCCGGGCAGGGTCTCCAGGGCGTCGAAATCCGCGGCAGGGCTTCCTTGAGCACCCGGTAGGACTGGTCGACCATCTGGGCTTCTTCCGGACCGCGAGTGCGGCTTAGGCTTTCCGCCAAGGTGACGCGGATGCTCATGTTGTCCGGATCCAGCGCGATGGCCTTGCGCAGGTGTTCGTGCGCGCGAGGGCGGTCCCAGTCCATCACCGTCGCGCCGAGCTGGTGATGCAGCCAAGCCGCGTGATCGAACTTGTCGACCAATGACAACAGAAAGGCCTCGGCCTCCTTGGGCCGACTCAGGCGTCGGAGCAGCGCGGCCTTGGCTTCACAGAGCCGCGCGCCATCCGTTGCGGCGGCGATACCCTCGTCCAGGACCTTGAGCGAGGCATCCGGTCCGGTCCGCTCCAAGACGACGTTCGAGAGGTCCAGCCAGGCGTCGGTGAGGGACGGCTTCAGCCGAGCGGCGAGCCTGAACCGCATCTCCGCCTTCTCGAGATCGCCCGAATTCCAGTAGGCTCGGCCCAACGCGCGCTGATGCTCGGCATTTGCCGGGGCGCCGCGGACGACCTTGGTCCAGACCGCGACGGCCGCCGGGCCGTTCTTGATGTCGTTGTAGATGTTGCCCCTGTTGATGGCGGACACGTCGCTCTTGGGGTTGATCTTCTGGGCCCGGTCGAGGGCGGCCAGGGCGTCGTCGAAGCGCTTGAGGCGGCGCAGGCAGACGCCGAGCAGGTTCCAGAGGTCGAAGTCGCGGGGGTACTGCTCGGTCCCCTGGCGCGCCCAGCGCTCGCCCTCCGCGTAGCGCTGGTGCCGGAACAGGAGGGAACAGAAGTTCCGATATACCAGGAGGGGGGCGACCGGGTCTTTTTCGAGCTCTTCTGCGATCAGGCGGATGCCGTCCTCGCGCCGGCCGCTCGCGAGCGCGGCCTCTCCGTCTGCGAAACGCGTAAGGGACATCGAGACTTCCTGTCGGGCGGGAGGCGGCCTCCACGCCAATATCGTCGCACGGCTTCAGGGGCCGAATTCGGGCGCGCAATCTAGTGATCCGCGCAAGCGGCGCCAACTATGCGCGCCCTATGTCGCGGTATCGCCATTTCAAGGCGAGGATCACTGCGGAAAGCAGGAGGCAGATGCCGTTGGACGCGGCGACGGGCCAGCTTCGCGACAGCACGCCGTAGGCGATCCATAGCGAAAAGCCAGTGACGGTGACCACGTACATGCGCAGCGAGACGGAACTTGCGTCCCGCTCGCGCGCGATCTTGACGATCTGGGGCACGAAGCTCGCCATCGAGCAGAGCGCCGCCAGGGTTCCGATCAGGTTGGCCAGGTTCACGGTCGCCCTCCGAGCCTCGGAGGAACGGTTGAGCTTGGCCGAGGTTTCCGCCGCGCCTCAATGCGGCTTGTAGATCTGGTCGAACACGCCACCGTCGCCGAAGTGGGTAGCCTGGGCCTTCTTCCAGCCTCCGAAGGTGTTGTCGATCGTCACCAGCGGGATCTTGGGGAAGCGATTGGCGTACTTCGCCGCCGCTTGCTCGTTGCGCGGCCGGTACCAGTTCTGGCCGATGATGTCCTGGGCTAGCGGGCTGTAGAGAAAGTTCAGATAGCCTTGGGCGATGGTGCGGGTCTTCTTGCGGTCGACGACCTTGTCCACAAGTGCGACCGGCGGCTCGGCGAGGATCGAGCTCGACGGGAAGACGATGTCGAACTTGTCGCCGAATTCCTCGCTGGCCAAGTGAGCCTCGTTCTCCCACGACAGCAGGACGTCGCCGAGGCCGCGCTGGGCGAAGGTGATCGTCGAGCCCCGGGCTCCGGTGTCGAGCACCGGGACGTTGTCATAGACCTTCTGGACGAAGGCGCGGGCCTTGGCGTCGTTGCCACCCGGCGCCTTCAGCGCCGCGGCCCAGGCCGCCAGATAGGCCCAGCGGGCGCCGCCGGAGGTCTTTGGGTTGGGGGTGATCACCGACACGCCCGGCTTCACCAGGTCCGGCCAGTCCTTGATCTTCCACGGGTTCCCCTTTCTGACCAGGAACACGATCGTCGAGTAGTAGGGGGTGGAGTTGTTCGGCAGGCGCGCCTGCCAATCAGCCGGCAGCAGCCGGGCCCGCGCCGAGATCTCGTCGATGTCGGCCGCTAGGGCCAGGGTGACCACGTCGGCCTGCAGGCCGTCGATCACGGATCGGGCCTGCTTGCCCGAGCCGCCATGGCTTTGCTGGATCTCGATGTCCTGGCCGGTCTTGTCCTTCCAGTACTTCACGTAGGCGGCGTCGATCTGCTTATAGAGCTCCCGGGTCGGGTCGTAACTCACGTTCAGCAGCGTGACCTTCCCGGCGGCGGAAGCCGGTCCGGGGATCAGGGCGGGCGCAGCGGCGCTCGCGGCCAGGGCCGCGGTCAACATGCCGCGCCGGGAAAGGTCTTGGCTCATAGGGGAAGTCCTCTTGTCGGGAATGGTCTCTAGAACGCCACTTGCGAACGCAGGTTGATCGTCTGGAAATCCTGGTTGAGCGGCAGGCCGGCGGCGTTCAGCCGCTCGATGCTCACCCGGCTGTAGTCGAGCATGAACTTAACGGCCGAGTTCGGGAACCAGTTCACGCCCAGCGCCCAGATATCCTGTTGGCCGCCCCGCACGCGGTTCGCCGCGAGCGTGCTGTATTCGGCGTAGTTCAGGTCCAGGGTGGAATCTGTCTCTTATACACATCTCCGAGCCCACGAGACTAGGCATGATCT
>CAMFIW010000202.1 GCA_945952355.1 uncultured Phenylobacterium sp.
CCCCCTCCCTTTGCAGGATCGGCCGGGGGGGTCCCCCCGCGCGCGGCGGGGGAGATAGCGTAAGGCTGCACAGGATGCAACGCCTCTGAGGTCGCTTGCGGCCACGAAACTCGTCCTCTATAAGGCGCCCTCCCAAGTCGGAGTGTGGCTCAGTCTGGTAGAGCACCGCGTTCGGGACGCGGGGGTCGCAGGTTCAAATCCTGCCACTCCGACCATTTATTCCGCCGGCCCGACGGCGTGACGATCAGCACCCATCTTGGCGCCGCAGGGCACGCCGAACCGGACGACGAGCTGCGTCAGTTCACCCACAACTCGCCGCATCGCCCGCGTTCTGGGCCGAACCCCGTTTGCTGAAGGTGCGGCTGCTCCCATCGGCGATGACCACACCATCGGGGTCATCCTTTTCCACCCAGCGGCCCTGCGCCTCGAAGGTCTCACGTGTTGCAACTTGAGATTGCTGCAAGCGCAAAATGAATCGAACAAATAGTGGCTTCGAATGCACCCTTTGCACCGCTCATCCACAAACACCTGGATCGCCGCCTTAGGCGCCCCGCGCCAGCGCCTGGGCCTTGGCCAAGCGCGCCGCAGCGGCGGTTAGGACAGCCGCCCGGAACTCGGCGATCACAGGTGGGGTCGGACCGATCTCCGGTTCGAACAGGGCGAAGCCCACACTCAGCGCGGGGCGGAAGGGCCTCACGACCACGCCCAGGCGGTGGAACAGGGGGGCCGAGAACGGCTCGGCGACCGTCACCCCGAGCCCTGCCTCGACGAAGGCGTAGGCCGCGAACGAGTGCTGGGTTTCCAGGCGGCGTTCGACCGCGACACCACTACGGGACAGAACCTCGTCGATTCCGAACCAGAGGGCGTCGGCCTCATGCATCGGGCCGATGAAGGTCTCTCCGGCCAAGTCTCCCACCTCGACGGCGTCTTGCAAGGCCAGGCGGTGACCGGCCGGCAGCAGGCAAACATATTCCGCCTCGGCCAGCGGCGCGCTGGCGACCCCCACCCTGGGCGGGGCGACGACCGCGAGGCCAAGATCGGCCTGGCCCAGGAACACCCGGTCGAGCACGCCCCGTTGGCCGAGCGACTCCACTGTCACCCGGATGTCGGGATATCGCGCCTGGAACGCGGCGATGACCGGCGGCAGGACGCCCGCAGCCAAGGCCGCCAGGGCCGCCACCCGGATCGTCCCGACAGGATGCGCCCGGATCCGCCGCGCCGCCTGGTCGAGCAGATCAAGGCCGGTGAAGCTTCGCTGAACGGCCTCGTACAAGGCTTGGGCCTGGCCGGTCGGGATGACCCGGCCGCCCCGCCGCTCGAAAAGGGCGAACCCGACCTCGCGCTCGAGATCGGCGATCAGCCGGCTGACCGCTGGCTGGCTGACGTTCAGCATCTGGGCGGCGGCGGTCACCCCACCACTGACCATCACGGCGCGGAACGCCTCGACCTGCCGCATGCGCATGACCGCTCATAACATTGATGCATGAATAGGAGAAGAAATTCGATTTGATCCTATATCCTGCCGGCGCGAGCCTGCGGATTACCAGGGAGGTCCGCATGTACGACCAGCAACGCGAGCAGTTCGCCACCGAGGGCTACGCCGTGTTCGAGGCCGCCTTGGTCGGCCCCACGCTCGATCTCCTGCGCGAGCAGTGCGAGCGCTTCATCGCCCGCGAGGACGCCAAGATGGACGCCATGGGCGTCGACAGCATCGGCATCACCCACCGCGGTCGCCGCTACTTCGCCAACGAGTGCCAGCGCCAGCAGCCAGCACTGCGTTCGATGCTGTTCAGCGACACCATGGCCCAGATCTGCCGCGCGACCCTTGGCGACGACGTCTACTTCTTCTTCGACCAGTATGTGGTGAAGGGGCCTGACGGCGGCCTGCCGTTCGCCTGGCACCAGGACTCCGGCTACATGAACACCTATGGGGGGCCGAAGGATCACAAGCCCTACCTGACCTGCTGGTGCCCGCTGGACGATGCGACGGTGGAGAACGGCACCGTTCGCCTCCTGCCTTTCTCGGCCGTGCCGCAGTCGCGCGAGCAGGTCCTGCCCCATACCAAGCAGCCCGGCAGCAACGACTTGGTGGGCTGGACCGACTCCGACGCCGCGGTGACCGTCGAGGTTCCCGCCGGCAGCGTGGTCGCCTTCTCCAGTCGACTGCTTCACGCGACCGGCTCGAACCAGACCTCGAAGATGCGCCGGGTCTATTTGGCTCAGTATTCCGCCGAGGCCATCGTCAATCCCGGCACCCACCACCTGCGCCGCAACGCCATTCCCCTGCTGCGCGACGGCGAACAGGTCACGATCGGCTGATGCCAGAAGGGTTTCCGCCGAATCGGCGGGCGAAATACGCCACGCGCTGGCGGCGCGCGGTGATTTGCGTGTAAGCCGGGACGGTTCGCGCTCCTCCTCGTCCCGGGCAAACCATGAAGCAGTTCCTCATCACCGCGGCCGGTGTCTTCGCAGGCCTGGTCCTGTTCCTGGTGGGCGTGCCCTTCGTCCTGATCGTAATGGCGGCCAGCGCCGCCAAGCCCGAGCCGACGCCGGCGCACGCCGTGCTGGATCTCGATCTGCGCCAGCCTCTATCGGATCAGGAGCCCAGCAACCCGCTGGCCGCCATAGGCCGCCGCTCGCTGTCGGTGATGAGCGTCATCCAGACCCTGAAGCGCGCCGAGACGGACGACCATGTCCGCGCCTTGATGATCCGCCTCCCCGAGGGTGGCATCGAGCCCGCCGCCGCCGATGAAATTCGCTTGGCGATCAAGCACTTCCGCGCCACCGGGAAGCCCGTCCTCGCCCACAGCCAGGGCCTCTATCCGTCCGGCATGGTCACGTCGACCTATATGCTGGGCGCGTCTGCGGACGAACTCTGGATGCAGCCTGGCGCGTCGTTCCAGGTCACCGGCGCGAGTTCCGAGGACATCTTCTTCAAGCGCTTCTTCGACAAGTACGGCGTCAAGGCGAACTACGAGCAGCGCTACGAATACAAGAACGCGGTCAACGGCTATCTCTACGATGACTACACCGCAGCCCATCGCGAGGCGGAGCTGTCCTGGATGGGGTCGATCTACCAGACCGCCGTCGCAACCGCCGCCACGGATCGCAAGCAAGCCGCCGAGGCGGTGGCGAAGACCCTTGAGGCCGGCCCCTACATGGCCGAAGAAGCCCAGAAGCTGAAGCTGATCGACAAGGTGGGCCAAGTGCGCGAGGCGCAGAAGGCCCTGCTCGACAAGGCCGGTTCCGACGCCAAGCTTGTCGATTTCGACGACTATGTGCGCCAGCCGCGCGACCCCTCCCCCGCGATAGGCCCGGTGATCGCGGTGGTCGAGGCCGAGGGCCCGATCGTCACCGGCCACGACGGCGCGACCAATCCATTCTCCGGAGGCTCGACCATCTATTCCGACACCGTCTCCAAGGCGATCTATGACGCCGCCGAGGCGAAGGACGTCAAGGCGATCGTGTTTCGGGTCAACTCGCCGGGGGGCTCGGACACCGCGTCGGAGCAGATCCTGGCGGCCGTGCGCGCGGCAAAGGCGGCCAAGAAGCCGGTGGTGGTCTCCATGGGGACCTACGCAGCTTCAGGCGGCTATTGGATCAGTTCCGAGGCGTCGGCCATCGTCGCGGAACCCACCAGCCTCACGGGCTCGATCGGCGTGTTCGGAGGCAAGTTCGTGATCGGCGAGGCCCTGTCGAGGTTCGGGGTCGACATCCGCGATCTCGGGGTCGGCGGCGACTATGCGGGCGCATTTGGTTCGGCGAAGGAATTCACCCCGGCCCAACGGGCGGCCTTCGCCAAATGGATGGACCAGATCTACGGCAACTTCATCACCCGGGTGGCGGAAGGCCGCGGCTTGCCGGAGGCCCGGGTGCGCGAGATTGCAAAGGGCCGGGTCTGGACCGGCGCCCAGGCCAAGAACCTGGGGCTCGTCGACGAGATCGGAGGTTTCTACCAGGCCGTCGACAAGGCCAAGGCGCTAGCAGGTATTCAGGGCGAGGCGCGCCTCAAGCGGATGAACACCCAAACCTCGCCGTTCGAGGCGCTGCAGAAGGCCTTCGGCGTCTCGGCGACCTCGGTCCGTAGCCTGGCGGCGGCTGCCTGGGTGCTGGGCGATCCCCGCGCGCAGGGCCTGCTGGACGAAATGGCCAGGAGCCGGCTGGGCGTTCAAGGCTCCACCGTGATGGCCCCGACGCCGGTGCGCTAGCGGGTTCGGGGCTCGATGCCGGCGCGCTTGCTCGGCGGGGCCTGGAACGTCACCTCGCGACGCCCGAAGTCCAGCACGACGTTCTGGAATTGCCGCAGCACGTCGATACCGACCAGGACCGACGGCCGGTCCTGCAGTTCCCAGAGCTTGAAGATGTGCAGGTCGGCGAAGACGGCCAGCAGCCGCTGGAGTTTGAGGGCGCCCAGACGCAGCGAGGGCAGCAGCGCGAGTTCACCGCGCGCGATCTGGCCGGTGGCGCTGATCAAAGGCACCTCGACGAACCGTTCCGCGAGTTCGGGGTGCTGTCGCAGGACCGCCTCGCGCAGGGCGAGGTTGCCGACGCTGATCTGCGAGCCGGAGTCGAGGAAAGCCGAGACCGGAACCTCTCCCACCTCCGCACCGACGATCACCAGCTGGCCGAAACGGTAGCGCGCCGACACCTTGACGATCTGCGGTCCCGCCTCGCCGAGACGTGTGTCATGTCCCTGGCCGATCGTGGCGCCTTGCGCCGAAGTGGCGATCTCAAACCGATTGGACATGAAGTCCAGGGTCACGCGCCGGTTCTTCAGCACATCGACGCCCAGCAAGCCGTCGGCCCCGAGCTTCGCGCCGGGCAGTCCAGGAAGCTGCAGGCCTGACGAGAAGGCGGAGCCGACCCGCATTCGGTTCACGCGGTAAAGCGTGGCCGGCTCGACGCCGGCGATCCCATGGACGGGCGCGTTCCCGTCGACCACCAGCCCGAGGCGCTGTGCGACCTCGGCCGAGACAACGGACCGGTTCGCGCCCGTGTCGACCACGAACTGGAACGGGCCGTGATTGTCGATCGCCACCGGCACGGTCATGCGGCGAGCCTGGTCGAAGGCCGTTTCGAGCAACGCCCCGGCGTCTTCCGGCTTCTGGGTCACGACCGGGGGCTGGGCGTCGGCCAGGTTTATCGTGACGAGGTTGCGCTCGCGGAAGGGCGCGCAGCCCGCGAGTCCGGCGGCCGCAGCCGTCAGCAGGAGATCGCGTCGCGCCCATCGGGCGTCATCCATGGTCGTCCCTCCCTGGGCGGAGGGAGCCTAGAGCGCAAGGCGGCGGAAGGGAATGCGTCGGGGCGCTCACCAGGGAGCGTGGCCGGCTCACGCCAGCACGTTCCGACGGGAATGCCGGAACGCAGGCCCAAGAAAAAGGGGCGGCGGATCGCTCCGCCGCCCCCGATCTCGAAGATAGGTGCTCGGCTTAGAAGTCGGCCGAGACGCCCACGAAGATGTAGCGACCCAGCGAGTCGTACAGTTGCGGCCAGGTGTTCCCGTTGCAGGGACCGCTGGGGCAGTTCGACGCGCCGTTGATCGGCGGATCCTTGTCGAGCACGTTGTTGATGCCGACGCGGAAGTTGTACTTTTCCTTCACGGTGAAGGTGGCGAGCAGGTCCAGATAGGTCCGCGCGCCGAGCTTCAGGTCGGTCTTCGGGCCGGTGGCCGGCGAGGAGCCGCCCAGGCCTTGCTGCGACGAAGTCACGTCCAGGTCCACCGACGAGAAGTAGCGGACTTGAGCCGACAGGGCGAGGTCGAGCGGGAACGGCGTGTTCCAGGTGGTGCGGAACTTGGTGCGCCATTCCGGGTTCGGGCCGTTGGAACCGCCGAGGCCCGAGCAGATCGCGCCGTACAGGCCGGCGCAGTCGATCGAGATGCCGCCCGGCAGGGGCTGGGTTTCCAGCTTGTCCAGCCAGGTCGAGGCCATCGAGAACGAGACCGAACCCATGTTGGCCAGGCCGATCGCATCCAAGCTCGTGCGGTAGTTGGCCGCGATGTCGACGCC
>CAMFIW010000203.1 GCA_945952355.1 uncultured Phenylobacterium sp.
GGCCGGCATCGCTCGACCCTCACCGTCAGCCCGCGCGGACCGAAGTCCTGCCGTGTCGACTGGGTGTTCGTCGCCGATCCCCAGCCCCCACTGGATGCTGAGCGTATCAGGGAAAATACCGAGAGGCTCTATGGCGACGCGCTGGGCGCCGTAAGGGACACTGTCGAAAAGATGTCAGCCTAGCTGACAAAACGAACGGGAAAATCGTCATATAGATTGACAATAATCAAGGCGACGGCATCTTCGCCCCCAACGCCCGGCCCGTCCGGGAGACGAGGGGAGGAATCAAGATGCGCCGCACGGCGAGCATTCGACTATTCGCGTCCGCAGCTTCCGCGGCTCTGGTCGCCAGCCTGGCGGCGCCCGCCTGGGCCGCCGACGAGCCCGCCCAGGTCGAGGAGGTGGTTGTCACCGCGCAGAAGCGCGAGCAGAAACTGCAAGACGTCCCGGTGGCGGTCTCCGCGTTCGCCGAAAAGCAGCTCGAGGCCCAGGCGGTCCAGAGCCTGACCGACCTCAGCGCGAAATCGCCGAACGTCGTCCTCGCCCCGGTCGGCGCCTATCCCTACGCCAGCGCTTTCTTCATCCGCGGCCTCGGCTTCGCCGACGTGGAATCGACCTTCGAGCCGGCGGTCGGCGTCGAAATGAACGGCGTCTACCTGGCCCGTAACTCAGGCGCCCTGCAGGACTTCTTCGACATCAGCTCGGTCGAGATCCTGCGCGGTCCGCAGGGCACGCTCTACGGCCGCAACACCATCGGCGGCGTGGTCAGCGTGCGCACCAAGACGCCGGTCCCGGGTGATCCCTTCAGCGGCGAAGTCCAGGGCACGGTGGGCGATCACGGTCGCCAGGAGGCCCGCGTCGCGGTCAACCTGCCGCTCAGCGACGTCTTCGCCGCGCGCGTGTCGCTGCTCTACAAGAACTACGACGGCTACATCCACAACGCCTATCTGAACAAGACGCAGGGAAACAACGAGACCCTGTCGGGCCGCCTGACCCTGGTGGCCAAGCCCAATGACGTGTTCGACGCGACCCTGGTGGTCGACGGCGACCGCGAGCGCGGCTCCGGCTCGCCGTTCCGCAATGCCGCCTTGCCGGGTAATGTCTATTATAATTTCAGCCCAGATACCGGCACCAAGGCGTCGATCTTCCCGGCGGGGGCCTCGAACCCGAGCGATCCCTACACGGTCTACGACAACACCCCAATCTTCGCCCATGTCGACACCTGGGGCCTGGCGCTGAACACCAATACGCACCTGTCGGTCGGCACGGTGACCACGGTGACCGGCTATCGGGAGTTCACCGATCGCGTGCTCAGCGACTATGACGGTTCGCCGGTCAACTTCTTCTACGCCCTGCGCGACCAGACCCACCACCAGTTCAGCCAGGAAGTGCGACTGGCCAACAATGTGGGCGGAAAGCTCGACTACGTCGTCGGCGCCTACTACCTGAACCAGGACTATGCGATCACCAACGCCCAAGGCGGCCTGATCTATGGGGCGGCGACGCCCGCCCAGATCGCCAGCCAGCGCAACATCGCCTACGCCCTGTTCGGCCAGGCCGACTACCACGTCAGCGACAAGCTGACCCTGACCGCCGGCGGGCGCTACAGCTACGAGAAGAAGCGCTTCACCAACCAGCCGCTGTTCTACACGGTCGCCAAGACCTACAGCGACGACTGGGACAACTTCTCCCCCAAGCTCAGCGCGAACTATAAGTTCAGCCCCGACGTCATGGGCTATGTGACCTGGTCCAAGGGTTTCCGCGCCGGGGGCTACAACGGCCGCGCGGCCTCCTACACCTCGGCGGGCCCATACGCCTCGGAGACGGTGGAGAGCTTCGAAGCCGGCGTGAAGAGCGAGCTGTTCGACCGCCGCCTGCGGCTGAACGGGGCGGCGTTCTCGTCCAAATACTCGAACATGCAGACCGGCACCCAGGGCCTGACCACGGCCGGCGTCTACGAGTCGATCGTCACCAACGCCGGCGAGGCGCGGATCGACGGCGCCGAGGGCGAGGCGTTGTGGGTCGTGGGCGGCGGCTGGCGTCTGAACGCCAACCTGTCCTACCTCGACGCGCGGTTCGTGAAGAACTTCACAGACCTGACCAGCGATGGGATCAACAACCCCACCGACAACTCGGACCTGCCGCTGGCCTATGCGCCGCGCTGGTCGGGCAGCTTCGGGGTCACCTACGACCGCGACCTGTCGATCGGCACGCTCTCGTTCAACGCCAACGCCGTCTATATGGACGACATCTACACCAGCGGCGGGGTGATCAACCGGACCTCCAACGTCCAGGTGCGGCCGGCCAACACGCTCTACGACGCCACCATCACCCTGACCGGGGCCAAGGGCTGGCGCGTGGCGCTGTGGGGCAAGAACCTCACCGACAAGGCGGTCATCAACAACACCTTCGGCCTCGGCGCGCTCGGCAACCTGCGCGTCTACCAGCCGCCGCTCACCTGGGGTCTGGACATCGGCTACAAGTTCTAGAGCTCCCTGCAGAGAGCGACCCGAAGGCCCCGGCGGCGACGCCGGGCCTTTTTCGTTCACGCCAGGGGTCAGGCGTTGAAGGCGAGCTTGAGGCCGGGGCGCGGCCAGCGGGTCCTGTAGAGCCGGCCGCTGCCCGAGGCGGTGATCCAGGCGTCGCGCATGTCCTCGCCGCCGAAGCAGATGTTGGTGACGATCACCTCGCCGGGGATCCTCACATGCTCGTGCGAGCCGTCGGGGTCGATCACCGTGATCCCGCCGTCGGGCCCGCCCGCCACGCAGACCTTGCCGCCGGCCTCGACGGCCAGGCTGTCGATCATCTGGTGGCCGGGCAGGGTGGTGATCAGTCGTCCGGGCGCCCAGGGGACCGGGGCGGGGGCGACCTGGCCCGGGCCTTCGATCTCCATGGCCCACAGGCGCCCGGTGTGGGTCTCGGCGACATAAAGCGTGCGGGCGTCCGGCGACAGGCCCACACCGTTCGGCCCAATCATGCCGCCTCGGACCCACGTGATGGCCGAGCCGTCGATCCGCGCATAGAGCAGATAGCCGCGGTCGAAGCTCCAGTCGTCCGACTTGCCGAGATCGGTGAACCAGAACCCGCCCTCGGCGTCGAAGACGATATCGTTAGGGCCGCGCAGGGGCCGGCCGTCACAGGCCTCATAGAGCGCGGTGACCACGCCAGTCGCCAGGTCGACCCGCTGGATGGAGCCGCTCCGATAGTCGGCCGGGGCGTGACCGGGTACGGCCAGGTCCGGCGTCGCGTCCAAAAAGGTCAGGCCGCCGTTGTTGCAGACATAGACCGCGCCGTCCGGGCCGATGGCCGCCCCGTTCGGGCCGCCGCCAAGCTCTGCGACGACCCTCTTGGCGCCGTCGGGCGTCACGCGGGTCAGGCGTCCGCTTCGGATCTCGACCACCAGGACCGAGCCATCGGACAGCAGGACCGGCCCCTCGGGAAAGGCGAGGCCGTCGGCGACGAGGTCGAATAGCATGTCGCAGCTCCTATGGCCGGGAGCCTAGGCGGGGTGTCCCGTATCGTCAATTAGACTGACGGATTGACGCCGACGCCGCGCAGCACGGTCGTGACCAGATCGCCGATGAAGTCGTCCATCTTGGCGAGCATGGCGCCGCGCAGACTGGCAGGTGTCGTCCCGACGTGGTTGGTCACCCCGCCGACCACGAGATCCATCACCAGCCCTGGATTGATCGAGTCCGGCAATTCGCCCCGCTGGATGGCCCGGCGCACGATCGCCCGGCCCTGGCGGACGGCGGCCTCCGCATAGGGCGCAGTGGCCTCGCGTATGCCGGGATGGTTCGCCCGGTCGACGGTCATCCATCGCGAGGCGCCGGCGTGGGGCCCGGTGAGCACGCCGAAGACCTGGCGGGCGAGGGCGGTGAGGTCGCTCTTCAGGGATCCGGTGTCGAAGCGCTCGGGGGTCAGCCAGCGCGCCTCCAGGGTCTGGCGCAGCAGGTCCGGCCGCGACGGCCAGCGGCTGTAGAGGCCGGCCTTGCCGACGCCGGCGCGCCGCGCCACCGCCTCGAACGAGAACCCCGCCCAGCCGGTCTCGGCATAAAGGGCGATGGCGGCGTCGAAGACCCTGTCCTCGAGGCCAGGATCGCGGGGACGGCCCCGCGCGGGCGTCGCGACGCTTGCCTGTCCCTGGGTCATGGAGCTATTTCTAGACGGATACCGTCCGATATTCAATGCGACACTCAGGGAGGGCCGGCCTTGGCCACATTGACGCTCGAGGAGCGGACCCAACTGCAGGACGCGGTGATCCGCCTGCTGGCCGATCGCTGCGCCGAGGCCGACGTCCGCCGGATCATGGAGACCGCCGCTGGCTACGACCGGGCCCTCTGGGCGCAACTCGGCGAGATGGGCGTCATCGGCCTGATCGTCGACGAGGCCTATGGCGGCGCGGGGGCGGGGCCCTTGGACCTCGAGGCGGTCATGGAGGCGGCCGGAGCGGCCCTGCTGTGCTCGCCCCTGCTGGGGTCCGGCGTGCTGGCCGCCGAACTCCTTCAACAGCTGGATGACGCCGACGCCAGGACCCGCCTGCTGCCGGGCATCGCCGCTGGGACCACGATCGCCGCCGCCGCCCTGACCGGCGACGCCGGGTCTTGGGCCGAGGAGGGCGTGGCGGTGACGGCCTCCGGCGACAAGCTCTCCGGCGTCGCGAGCTATGTGATCCACGGCCAGAACGCCGACGTGCTGCTGGTCCTGGCCCGCGCGGGCGATGATCTCGCCGTCTTCGAGGTCGACCCAAAGGCGACCGGCGTCACGATCTCGGCCCTGCCAACCTTCGACCACACCCTGCGGCTGGCGCGGATCGTCTTGGACGGCGCGCCGGGCCGGCGCCTGGCGGGCGCGGCCTGGCCGGCGGTGCGCGGCTCGCTGGACCTGGCCCTGGTCGGCCTGGCCGGAGAGCAGGCAGGCGGCTCGCGCCGGGTGCTGGACTTCACCGTCGACTATGCCAGGAACCGCTACCAGTTCGGCCGCGCGATCGGCTCGTTCCAGGCGGTCAAGCACATGGCGGCCGACCTGCTGGTCGAGACCGAGAGCGCGATCTCGGCGGCCCGCCACGCCGCGGCCAAGCTCGCCGACGGATCGGCTGACGCCGAGGCGGCGATCAGCCTGGCCGCCTTCGCCTGCGCCGACGCCTTCGCCAAAACCACAGCCGACGCGGTCCAGATGCATGGCGGGATCGCCTTCACCTGGGCCCATCCGGCCCACCTCTACCTGCGCCGCGCCCGCGCCGACGCCCAGCTGTTCGGGACGTCCGACGTCCACCGCGAACGCTTCCTGCAAGCCCTGGGAGCCTGACCATGGCCGATACCGACACCGCTCTGCGCGACGAGGTCCGCGCCTGGCTCGCCGACAACTGGAAGGGCCTGCCGAAGCCCAAGCCCGGCCCGGGCGGCGCCGGCTGGGGCGCGACCCCCGAGCAGAAGGCCTGGACCGCCAAGGTGGTCGAGGCCGGCTGGGCCGCGCCGCGCTGGCCGAAGCAATGGGGCGGCCGCGAACTGCCTGACGCCCAAGCCCGCATCATCGAACGCGAGTTCGCCGCCGTCGGCGCGCCGGGCACGGGCCAGGACCGCACCAACCTCTGGGCCAACACCTTGCTGGCCTGCGGGACCGAGGCCCTGAAACGGAACCTGGTGTTCGCGCTCCTGAAGCAGGAGGTGAACATGTGCCTGCTCTACTCCGAACCGGGCGCCGGGTCGGACCTGGCGGGCATTCGCACCAGGGCCGAGAAGGTCGGCGACCATTTCGTCGTCCAGGGCCAGAAGGTGTGGACCTCAGGCGCGGCCACCGCCGACTACGGCATGCTGATCGCCCGCACCGACTGGGACGTTCCCAAGCACGCCGGGATCAGTTTCTTCTTCCTGCCGATGAAGCAGCCGGGCGTCGAGGTGCGGCCGCTGCGCCAGATCACCGACGAGAGCCACTTCAACGAGGTGTTCATCACCGACGCCGTCGTACCGGCCGAGAACCTGTTGAAAAACCTCGGCGAGGGCTGGGG
>CAMFIW010000204.1 GCA_945952355.1 uncultured Phenylobacterium sp.
CGTCTCGCGCGCGCCGGGCGCCCAGATCAGAGCCTCGCCCCCGGCCAGGGCCGCGACGCCCTTCGCCAGCCGTTCCAGGATGAACGGTTCCTCGGCCGTGGCCGACAGCTCGCGGGTTGCGTCCAGTAGCAGGGCCGAGGTGCGGCTGCGATCGCGCGCCGCCCGGCGTTCGTCGCGCACCCGCCCGGCCAGCAGGCAGGTGATGATCGACGCCGCGAGGAAGAGCGCCAGCGAATTGAATTCGTCGACCGACCCAAGGGAGAACTTATAGGGCGGATCCACCAGGTAGAGATGGGCCAGGAGCGCCGCGACACCCGCCAGGTAGCCCGGACCCCGACCGAGATAGAATGCGGTCAGGAGCACGCTCGACAGGAAGATGCTGGTCAGCCGGCTGGTGCCTGTCAGCCGCGAGAACAGGTCCGCCGCGAGGCTCGCCACCAGGACGATCGCCAGCGCTCCGACATAGCGCCAGACCTGACGGAGAAATCGCGTCATCGGGTTCCTTGGCTGACTGCGTCCCCGCGTCATAGCCCAGGCTCCGGATTGCCCGATTTATGGGATTTATATGCGCCGCGGGCCTCCGCGCGCGGCGGCGCCTAGCGCATCCACCAGGCCTGGAGGCCCTCACTGGCGAGAAAGGCTTCGGCCTCGGAGCCGTGCAGCATGGCCAACGTCGACAACAGGCCGGCTTCCAGGCAGGTCGCCGCGGCGACCGTCACCGAGCGTGGCGGGTTCTCCACCGGCCAGCCCGTACGCGGGTCGAGGATATGGCTGTAGCGGACCCCGTCCTTCAGAAGGAACCGTCGCGCGTCGCCGCTGGTGGTGAGGCCACCGGTGCGGATCTCGATCAGGCCCTCGGCCGTTCCGGCGACGTCGACCGACTCGATCGACACCCGCCAGGCGCCCCCGCCGCCCCGAGGCCCCGACACCCGTAGGTCGCCCCCGAAATTGACCAGCAGGGGAACGTCCGCCAGAGCCATCATCTTCGCCACCGCGCTGTCGACGGCGTATTCCTTGCCCAGGCCGCCGAAATCGATCTCCATCCCGCGCGCCAGTCGAATGCGCGGCGCGCGCCATTCGACCTTGTCCCATCCGACCAGCGGCGCCAGGGCCGCGACCTCCTCCGGGGTCGGGACGCGATCAGACCCGTCGAAACGCCATGCGCGGCGCAGGACGCCCGACGTGATGTCGAAACGCCCGTCGCTGATCGCATGGCACTGGGCCGCGTAGTCCAGCAGGGCGGCGGTCTCGGAATCGACGTCGACGGGGCCGTCGGCGCGGTTGATCCGCGAGATCAGGCTGTCGTCCCGATATCGGCTGTACTTGGCTTCGATGCGCGCCGCCTCGGCCTCGGCGGTCTCGCCCAGTCGCCAGGCCAAGCCCGGATCGTCGGTTTCGATCCGCGCTTCGCACGGGGAGGCCATCGCCCGGAAGGCGTAGAGGAACCCATCCTCGACGCGCGAAAGTTCTCCCAACGGACCGGCACCCCGTGGCGACTAGTAGAAGGCGAAGGTGTACCCCACCATGATGCTCGTCGCCTTGACGCCCGTGAAGGTGTTCAGGATCGCCAGGCCGCCAGGTGCGGTCGACGATCCGTTGCGGCCGTTTTGCTGGTAGTCTTCGCCCAGGACGTAGAACTCGCCGGACCCGCCCACCTTCATGCCGAGCTTCAAACCGTAGGTCTCCGCGTCGAACTTGCCGAGGCGGCTGTCGGAACTGGCGTAGGCGGGCAGGGCTTGGCCGGAAATCAGGTAGCTGCGGAAGAAGTCCGCCGCGCTCTGCGAATAGTAGCGCGCCTGCGGTTCCACATAGAGCCATGAGGTGATGGGCACCCGCTCGGAAATCTCCGCCGTGATGGACTTGACGCCCCAGCTGTCTTCGTAGCCGCGCGCCGAGATCTCGGTCACGGTCGGCCCCAGGGCGATCTTGTTGCTCCAGTACAGGCTTTGCCGCGTTCGCGAGCGCGGGCGGGATTCGTAGAGATAGGTCAGCGGGGCTCCGGTCGTGGGGTCCACCACCGACAGGATCCGGTAGGGGTCGGTCTGGTACCCGCTTGAGTCGCCGTAGCTGTAGCTGAGCTGGGTCAGCCAGTGGCGGTTCATCACCTGCGTCACCCCGGCCACGAGGGAGTAGACGGTCTTGGTCTGGGCGGGCCCTTTCTGTGCCGCGCTCATTTCGGTCAAGGGCGTCGGCGTGCCGAAATAGGGGAACGAACGGTCGAACTCCACGTTGGCCGAGAGGGACAGCGTGGTGTTCTTCTGGTTCAGGTCTTGGGTGATCCCGGCGTTCAGGGAGCCCGACCTGTAGTCCCGTTCGGCCGAATAGGCGCCGCCGACCGAAACGCGTGTGTTTTCTGCGATCGGGGTCGAACAGGCGCCATCGACGCCGATACGCTCGTCGCGGAATCCAGCGTCCACGGGGAGCTGCCCCGCTGGGGTCGTGTACTGCCGCGCGGTCAAGCCGGACCCGGGCAGGGTGACGAGGGTGCTCCCGCCCGAGGCCGTCGTGACGGTCGTCGTGCTCCCGGGCTTGTTGGCCGGCGTGGTGAAGGTCTGCGGCCCGGTCCAGGGCGCCGCGCCGTTCGGCGTCGCCCCCGTCAGGCTGTCGGCGACGATGCGGACCGAGAGGGTTTCGCCCGCGGTGCCGTTCAAGACGCCGCTCACCACCGGCTCAGTGGCGCGGATTCGTCCGCCGGCCTCCTGGTAGAACAGGATCGCGCTGTCGAGCCGGGTCAGGCCCTGGTCGTTGGCGAGGTCGCTGTTGACCGACGGGGCCTCAGCGGACTCGACCGACGGCGGGCGGGTGTCCTGGGCGTCCGCGGCCACCGCGACGAACAGGTTCGCCGTCAGGGCGTGGAGCGCCAGGCTGATGGCGCCGGGTTTGGTCAGTTGCACCCGCAGCCTCCGCCGTCAAAGCTGCGACCGCCGCTGGAGGCTTCCTTGCTGAAGTAGATGTGCTCGTCGAAGGCCGTCAGGTTCGGGTGGGTGTTGAGCTGCATCGAACGCCGCGCCATCAGATCGCGATCCCAGGGCTTGGCCCCCACGACCCCGCATCCCGCGAGCGACGTGGCGGCGAGGGCAAGCGCCAGTCCGGCGAGCGCACGCTGTCGCATGGTCGATTCAGGCCTTTTCATTCAGCAACTCCAGGAGTCGGGCTTCGTAGAGATCGGTCCTGTCCAGATGGAAGCCTTGCTCGACGAAGCGGGTGCGGCCGTCGCGGCCGATGAGGAACGACGTGGGCATGGCCTTGACGCCGAACCGCTGAGCGATGTCCCCGTGAGGGTCGTAGACCACGGGAAGCTCGCGCCGGGTCCCAGCCAGGAACTGGTCCGCGCGCTCGCGGGAATGGTCGACATTGACCGCGATCACCGAGAACCCTCGCGACCGATAAGTGCTCTGGATAGTCTCCATGTAGGGGAATGACATCTTGCAGGGGCCGCACCAGGAGGCCCAGAAGTCCACCAGCACCACCCGGCCGTGCAGTGATCCGAGGTCGAGCGCGCCGGAGCCGGCCGCTCGAGCGGCCGAGACGGCGAGGCCGGAGACCAGAATCGCGCCCAGCAAGCTGCGACGATCCACGGACGGTCCGCCATCGAAATGTCCGGTTGTGTTCATGGAAGGGCCCACAATCAGAAACGGCAAGTAATCGAGCCGGTATCAATCGGCATGGGCGCGAAAAACACTTCCGAGGTCGTCGGAAGTTTGGTCGGCTTGGAAATGTTTGCGAAACGCCAAGTCCAAATGTGGACAATTACTCATTTCGAGTGGAAACAACTCGAAATGCCGGAGGTTAGCCTCCGGCGGCGAGGATCGCGGCCAGGCCTTCGCGGTAGGTTGGATAGGCGGGGCGCCAGTCCAACTCCGCCTTTGCCCGGGCGTTCGAGACTCGTTTGCTCTCCGCGTAGAAGCGTCGGGCCTGCGGGCTCAGGGCTTCCAGGTCGAGCGGCTGTTCCGGCGGCGGTGGAACGCCGAGCAGGAGGGCCGCCTCGGCCACCACGTCGCTGTTCGAGGCGGGTTCGTCGTCGCAGAGATTGTAGATTCCGCCGGCCCGAGGGCGGGCGATCGACGCCGCAAGGCCCGTCGCGAGATCGTCCACATGGATGCGGCTGAACACCTGGCCTTGCGCCTTCAGGCGCCGCGCCGCGCCCGCGCGCACACGGTCCAGGGACGAGCGCCCCGGGCCGTAGATGCCAGGCAGGCGGTGGACCGTGATGGTAAGGCCCATGCCGCGGCCGACCTCCAGCCAGTCGCGTTCGGCGGCCATGCGCCGCGCGCCTTCCACCGACTGGGCCGCCAGGCGACTTTCCTCCTTCACCCAGCCTCCGTTCCGATCGCCGTAGACCCCGGTGGTCGACAGGTAGCCGATCCAGTCCGGGAAGGCGTTGGCCTGGGCCAGAGCGGGGACGAGCACGGGCAGGGCGGGGCACCCGCCGGGACCGGGCGAGGCGCTGAGCAGTATGGCCTGCGCGCGGGCCAGTTCGCGCACCAGCCCGTCGTGGTCCTCGACCGAGATCCCCGACACTCCCGCCGCCGCGAGGCTTGCCGCTCCCGCGGCGTCGCGATAGGTGGCCGCGGCCGTCCAGCCCTCCAGCCGGCGCATCAAGGCGCGGGCGGAATAGCTGAAGCCGAAGGCGAAGAGGCGCATGGCTCAGAGCAGGGCGGTGATCGCCGCGCGCGCCGCGTCGGCCAGGTCGGGGCGGGCCAGGGCGAAGGCCACATTGGCCCGCAGCAGTCCCACCTTGTCCCCGCAGTCATAGGTGGTTCCCTCGTATTCGAGGGCATGGAAAGCCTGGTCCTTCATCAGCTCGATCATCGAGTCGGTGAGCTGGATCTCGCCGCCGGCGCCCTTCCCCTGCTTTTCCAGCAGGGGAAAGATCTCGGGTTGCAGGACATAGCGGCCCGAAATGAACAGGTTCGAGGGTTCGGTTCCCAGGGGCGGTTTCTCGACCATGCCGACCATCCGGTTCAGCCGGCCCGACTGGCCGTCCAGCGCCACGATCCCGTACTTGTGGGTCTCGCCCTCCGGCGCGGGCTCGACCGCGATGATGTTGCCGCCGACCTTCTCGTAGGCCGCCACGCATTGGGCCAGCGCCGGGGTCCGCGCCATCATCAGCATGTCGGGCAAGATCACCGCGAAGGGCTCGTCGCCGATGATGTCGCGCGCGCACCACACCGCGTGGCCTAAGCCCAACGGCGCCATCTGCCGCACGAAGCTCATCTGGCCCGGCCTGGGCAGGTCGCGGCGCAGGTCCTCCAGGATCGCCGTCCGCCCCTTGGCTTCGAGGGCGCCCTCTATTTCCGGATTGGTGTCGAAATAGTCCTCGATCGCGCCCTGGCCGCGGCTGGTTATGAAGACGAAGTGCTCGATGCCCGCGGCGCGCGCCTCCTCGACCACGTAGGACAGGATCGGGCGGTCGACGACGTTCAACAGGTTTTTCGGGGTCGTCTTGGCGCCCGGCAGCACCCGGGTCCCCAGGCCGGCCACCGGCAAGACCGCCTTGCGCACACGCTTGGTCATCCACTCCCTCCGTTCCCCCGTCCCTGGGACTAGCCGCTCGCGGCGGCGAAATCCACCCGGGGCGGCGGCCCCGCCGAAATCCCGCCATCGAACTCGGGTTCTGGATGCGCGTCTGGCGCCCTCGAGCGTCGAGGCTTAGGAACGCGTCATGAGACCGAACCTCGCTGCCCTCGCCCTGCTCGGCGCCTTGGCCCTCTCGGGCTGCCACCGCGCCCGGGTGGCCGACGACCCGGCCGCCGATCCCGCCGTCCAGCACGCCGTCGGCCAGCAGGCCGACGCCCAGGAACGCGCGTCGGAGGTCAAGGGGATCGCCCCCGACGACCCCATGGCCAACGGCACCACTGGAGATGTCTCGACCTCGACCACGCTGCCGCCCGATCCATCCGACGACAAGCCGCGTCCGCCACGCAAGGCGATGATCGACACCAGCGTCTCCGATGTCTCGACGCCGAAGACCGACCAGCCGCAATAGGGCGGCTACTCCACGG
>CAMFIW010000205.1 GCA_945952355.1 uncultured Phenylobacterium sp.
ACCACCACCACAGGCGTCGACGGCCACAAGCTGGAAGCCATCGACCCGGCCTCGGTGAAGCGGATCATCGACGCCCATCGGCTGGCCGCCAGCTAGGCTCGGCGGTCCATCAGCACGGCGCGGCCCCAGGGCGTGTCCTGCGGGCCGGAGACGAAGACGAACCCCGCCTTCTCGAAGGCGCGGCGGGCTGCAGTGTTGTCCGGGTTCGGGTCGATGCCCATGGCCGGCACGCCCTGCGCGAACAGGCGGTCCACGTGCTGGCGCACGAACCGCGCCCCATGGCCCAGTCCGAGCATGTCGGCCTCGCCGACATAGACATCCATGCCTCGCGCCCCGGCGGGCAGATAGTCGAACGGATGCGGGCTCCAGGCGTGGACCGCGTAGTCCTGGATGAAGGCGAAGGGTCGACCGCCCTCCTCGACCACCCACATCGCGATGCGTGGGTCCGAAAATTTCTCGTCCTCCGGCTCGACCTCCGGATCGCCCCACCAGCGCCTGACATGCGCCTGGCGTCGCCAACCACGCACCAGGGCGAGATCGTCCCAGCTCATCGGGCGGATCAGATAGGCGTCACTCATCCACGCAGGCTCCCGCACCTGGCCGGCCGCCACAACCCGAATCGGCGCTAGCCTCATGGGTGGAGGCGCCGCCATGACCCACGCCTGGATGATCCCGCAGCGCGAATACGACCGCCAACTCGCACGGCGCGGCAGGCTGCACGCCTTCGAGTCCCTGGCCCCCGCGCGCACCGCCTTGGTCGTGGTCGACATGGTCCCGTTCTTCACGGCCGAGAACGCCTATTGCCGAGGCGTCATGCCGGCGATCAACGCCCTGGCCGCTGCGTTGCGCGGGGCAGGTGGCGCGATCGCATGGGTCCTGCCGTCCAGCGACGAGCCCTTTCCAGATCTGGCCCGCGAGTTCTTTGGCGAGACAGTCGCCCAGGTCTACCGGGCCTCCGGCGGCGAGGGCGACCTGCCGGCCCGCCTCTGCCCCGAGCTCGACCACCGATCGGACGACCTGTTCGTCGAGAAGACCGGCCCCAGCGCGTTCTTTCCCGGCCGCTGCCCCCTGCCCGATCGCCTGGCCGAGCGCGAGATCGACACTGTGGTCGTCGCCGGCACGGTCACCAACGTCTGCGTCGAGAGCACGGCCCGCGACGCCCGCACCCTCGGTTATCGGGTGATCCTGGCCGCCGACGGATGCGCCACGGTCAACGACGCCATGCACAACGCGACGCTCACCACGGTGTACCGTTCGTTCGGCGACGTGCGTCCGACAGCCGAGATCCTCGACCTGATCGCGGGCCGCCCTTCCAACGCCTCCTGAGCGCGCTATCTTGGGTCTATAGGGAGCCCAGGAACATGTGCCGCAACATCAAGACGCTCTACAATTTCGAGCCGCCCGCGACGGACGACGAGGTCCACGCGGCCGCCCTGCAGTTCGTCCGCAAGATCTCGGGCTTCAACACGCCGTCCAAGGCCAACGCCGCGGCCTTCAACGCCGCCGTGCACGCAGTCGCCCATGCCGGACGCCACCTGCTCGACGACCTGGAGACCAACGCCCCGCCGCGCGATCGCGAGATCGAGGCGGCCAAGGCGCGCGAGCGCAACGCCCAGCGCTTCGGCCCCCGCGCCTGAGGCCGCCACCAGCTTTTCTGGGCTGGCGCTCCTTCCGCCGGTCCCCACATGCCCTTTCGAACTGAGCCATTGATCGGCCGCCCCGGAGCCTGAAGACAGATGACCGACACCCCCGCCGAGTATGTGCCGCCCAAGGTCTGGACCTGGAACAAGGAGAGCGGCGGCCGGTTCGCCGCGATCAACCGCCCGATCGCCGGCCCGACGCATGAGAAGGAGCTGCCGGTCGGCCGCCATCCCTTCCAGCTCTACTCCCTGGCCACGCCGAACGGCGTGAAAGCGACGGTGATGTTCGAGGAGCTGCTGGAAGCCGGCCACCCCGCCGAATACGACGGCTGGCTGCTGACCATCGGCGGCGACCAGTTCGGCTCCGGCTTCGTCGCCATCAACCCGAACTCCAAGATCCCCGCCCTGGTCGACCGCAGCGGCGACAAGCCGTTCCGCATCTTCGAGTCCGGCGCGATCCTGGTCCATCTGGCCGAGAAGTTCGGCGCCTTCCTGCCAACCGATCCCGCCAAGCGCGCCGAGACCCTGAGCTGGCTGTTCTGGCAGATGGGCAGCGCGCCCTTCCTGGGCGGCGGCTTCGGCCACTTCTACGCCTATGCGCCGACCAAGATCGAATACGCCATCGACCGCTACGCCATGGAGGTGAAGCGCCAGCTGGACGTGCTGGACCGCCAGCTGGCCGACAACAAGTTCATCGCCGGCGACGAATACACCATCGCCGACATCGCCATCTGGCCCTGGTACGGCGGCATGGCCAAGGGCGTGCTCTACGAGGCCGGCGAGTTCCTCCAGGTCCAAGAATACAAGCATCTCAACCGCTGGGCCGACGAGGTCGCCGAGAGGCCGGCCGTTCAGCGCGGGCGCATGGTCAACCGCACCTGGGGCGAGCCTTCGACCCAGCTCCCCGAGCGGCACGAGGCCAGCGACTTCGAGACCAAGACCCGCGACAAGCTGGAAGCCGCGAAGTAGCCGCCATGAAGCCCAACCGCCTGCGCGAGATCTGGGCCGAGGGTCGGGCCGTCCTGAACGGTTGGTGCAGCATCGGCTCGCCGGTCGTCGCAGAGGCCTTCGCGGGCTGCGGCTGGGATTCGGTCACCATCGACGCCCAGCACGGCCTGCTCGGCTATTCCGAGATGCTGGCCATGCTGCAGGCGGTCAACACTTCGGGCGTCGGGACCATCGTCCGCGTGCCTTGGAACGCGCCGTGGGAGGTCATGAAGGCGCTCGACGCTGGAGCCTCGGCGATCATCTGCCCGATGGTCAATGACGCCGCCGAGTGCCGGACCTTCGTCGAGGCCTGCCGATATCCGCCGCAAGGCAATCGCAGCTTCGGCCCCACGCGCGCGGCTCTGGTGGGCGGGCCGGGCTATGCGGCGTCGGCGAACAGCCACGTCGTCGCCCTGGCCATGATCGAGACCCGCGCGGGCCTGGACAATGTGGACGAGATCACCGCCACGCCCGGCCTGGACGGGATCTATATCGGCCCCTCGGACCTCTCCCTGGCGTTGGGCGGGCAGCCCGACCAGGACAGCCAGGACCCGATGCGGCTGGCCGCCTTCGACCGCATCCTGGCGGCCTGCAAGGCGCGCGGCCTCAAGGTCGGCGTTCACACCACCAGCGTCGCCTATTCGCAGGCGATGATCGAACGCGGTTTCGACCTGGTCACGGTCGGCGCGGACCTGGGCTACCTGATGCGGGCGCGCCGCGAGGCTTCCGAGATCCGCGCCTGGCTGGAAAAGCGCGCCTAGCCGGCCTTTGGCTTGAAAGGCGCCGGCACACGCCCGCCGCCCTGACGGCCGAACATCCAGCCGGGATATTCCGCCGGCAGCTCGCTGACCTCGTCCAGCCGCGCCATCTCCTCGGGCGTCAAGGTCAGGTCGACGGCGGCCAGGTTGTCGTCGAGCTGCTCGACGGTCTTGGCGCCGATGATGACGCTCATCACGTGCGGCTTGGCCAGCAGCCAGGCCAGGGCCACCCGGGCCACCGAGGTCCCGTGCGCCTCGCCGATCTCACGCATCGCCTCGACGCAGGCCCAGGCGCGGTCCTTCTCCACCGGCGGGAAGTCGAAGGTGGTGCGCCGCGCGCCCTCGGGATTGTTGGAGCCCGGCCCGAACTTTCCGGACAGTAGGCCGCCCGCAAGCGGCGACCAGACCATCAAGCCCAGTTTCTCGGAGGTCAGCATCGGCACAAGCTCGCGTTCCAGGTCGCGCCCGGCGATAGTGTAGTAGGCCTGCAGCGTCTCGAAGCGGGCGTAGTTCTTGGCCTCGCTGAGCCCGAGCGCCTTGGCGATCTTCCAGGCCGCCCAGTTCGACACGCCGACATAGCGGACCAGCCCCTGGCTCACGAGGTCGTCCAGCGCCCGCAGGGTCTCGTCGATCGGCGTGACGCTGTCGTTGCCGTGGATCTGGTAAAGGTCGATGTGGTCGGTCTGCAGCCGCTCCAGGCTGGTCTTCACCGAATCCATGATGTGGCCGCGCGAGGCGCCGCGGTCGTTGGGGCCTGGCCCCATCTGGCCGAACACCTTGGTCGCGAGCACCACGTCCTTGCGCGCCACGCCCAGGTTCTTGATCGACTGACCCAGCCGCTCCTCCGAGGCGCCGAACGAATAGACGTCGGCGGTGTCGAAGAAGTTCACCCCGGCGGCGATCGCCTTGCCCATGATGGCGTCGACCTCGTCCTGCGGCAGGGAGCCGATCGCCTTCCAGATGCCGGCGTCCTCGCCCCCGCCGAAGGTCATCGTGCCCAGGCAGATTTCGGACACATAGAGGCCCGTGCGGCCAAGTTGGTTGTACTTCATCGCGAAGGCTCCAGCGTCGGATCTGAAAGGGAGCACGGCGCGGCGCGACAGGCGCTTCCGGCGAGTGCTATGCATGACCATATACGGCGCGACCGGCCGCCAACAAGCGCTGGAACATGAAACAGGCGGGGCTTGCGATGGGTCGGGTCTTGGTCACGGGCGGCTCCGGCTTCATCGGCAGCCACTGCATCCTCCAGCTGCTGGCGGCGGGCCACGAGGTGCGCACCACCGTGCGCAACCTGAAGCGCCGGGACGAGGTCCTGGCCATGCTGCGCCAGGGCGGCGCGGCCGATCCGGGCGACCGCCTGACCTTCTTCGCCGCCGACCTGGAGAACGACGCCGGCTGGGCCGAGGCGGTGGCCGGGTGCGACCAGATCCTCCATGTCGCCTCCCCCTTCCCGCCGGCGCTGCCGAAGCATGAGGACGAGCTGATCGTGCCGGCCCGCGAGGGCGCGCTTCGGCTGTTGCGCGCGGCGCGCGACGCGGGCGTGAAGCGGGTGGTGCTGACCTCGTCCTACGCGGCGATCGGCTACGGCCTGCCGGGGCGCACGACGCCCTACACCGAGGAGGACTGGACAAATCCCGACGGTCCGGACGTCAGCCCTACGCCAAGTCCAAGACCCTGGCCGAACGGGCCGCCTGGGACTTCATCGCCCAGGAGGGCGGCGGGCTCGAACTGGCGGTGGTCAACCCGGTGGGGGTGTTCGGGCCGGTGCTGGGTCCCGACTATTCGACCTCGATCCTGCTGGTCCAGCGGCTGATGGACGGCGCCATCCCCGGGTGCCCCCGCCTGTGGTTCGGCGCGGTCGACGTGCGCGACGTCGCCGACCTGCACATCCGCGCCATGACCGACCCGGCGGCCAAGGGCGAACGTTTCCTGGCGGTCTCCGGCGACTTCATGACCATGCTGGACATGGCCAAGGCCCTGAAGGCCGGCCTGGGCCCGGCCGCGGCCAAGGTCCCCACCCGCGAACTGCCGGACTTCATGGTCCGCCTGGTGGCCCTGTTCGACCCGGCGGCGAAGCAGCTCCTGCCCGAGCTCGGCAAGCGCAAGAACGGCAGCAACGCCAAGGCGCGCCGCCTTCTGGGCTGGTCGCCGCTGTCGCGCGAGGAATCCCTCGTGGCGACGGCGCGCAGCATGATGGAACTGCGCCTGCTGAAGACCTAAGTCTCAAGCGTCATGACCTCCGAGCCTTCCGACATCCAGACACTGGTCCGCCGCGACGGATTCGACTTCATCCCCGCCCGGCAGCTCGCAGACCTGCTCGGCCCCGCGGCGCTTGCGGCATGGCCGGCCTTCGCGGCGACCTGGGATCATCTGGGCGAGGATCGGTTCATGGCCGACGGCGGGCGATACCGTCGCCGCCGGCACGCGGCCCTGTCGGTGGGCGGCGAGACGATCGTCCGCAAACCGCACCAGCCGCACTATCAGAGCCGCGACTACAACCCGCTGAACGGCGGGGTGCAGCGCTGGTTCGACCCGGTGCTGGACTCGACCCTGGCCAATCCGGCGATGCAGGCGATCCTCTCGGCGTGCGGCCGCATGGTCGCCGACCAGGCC
>CAMFIW010000206.1 GCA_945952355.1 uncultured Phenylobacterium sp.
GGCCATGCGGCCCGAGGTCGGGGCGGTGGGCGCGCGCCTGCTCTATGCCGACGGCCGCGTACAGCACGGCGGGGTGATCCTGGGCGTCGGCGGCGGCGGCAATCCGCACGTGGCGGGGCATCTCTATTCCGGCGCGCGGTCGGTGGAGAAGAGCTATTTCAACCACCTGCGGCTGGCGCGGAACGTCTCGGCGGTGACGGCGGCGTGCCTCGCCATGCGCAAGGCGGTGTTCGACGAGGTGGGTGGGCTCGACGCGGGCGAGCTGGCCGTGGCGTTCAACGACGTCGACCTGTGCCTGAAGGTGCGAGCGGCGGGCTACCAGATCGTCTGGACGCCGCTGGCGACGCTGTATCATCTGGAATCGGCGTCGCGGGGCTCGGACGCGACCGACGAGAAGGCGCAGCGCTTCCGCCGCGAGGTCGATGTGATGCGCCGGCGGTGGGCGGCGGTGCTGGACGACGATCCGTTCTACGGGCCGAACTTCGACAAGCAGCACGTCGACTACCGGCTGGCCACTCCGCCTGGCCGCGTGAGGCCCTGGCGCCGATAAGGTAGGGCCACGGAGAACACGGACAAGAGCGCGCGGAGCGCGCCGTCGCTCGACCTGCTGAGCTTCGAGGCAAATTGTTTGTGTGGTTCGTGTGGTTCGTGGTTCCAAGCCTTGATGCGTCGAAGATGATGCCGAGGTCCGAAGATCTGAACCACGAACCACACGAACCACACGAAATGGAGCGAGGCTTGGCTTGTTTGGTGGCTTGAGGGTCGCGCTTCGCGCGGGGTGGCTGCTGAGCCGTCCGTGCTTTTCGTGTTTTCCGCGGCGCTCGTTCAGTCCGCGCGAGGCTTGCGGGTGACGACCAGGATCAGGGCGGTGGCGGCGCCGAGCAGCGCGACCGGGATCATCGCCTGGAGGACCTGGGCCGGGCTCTGGCCGGCGGCGCGGAGCTGGCCGGCGATGGCGGGGCCGGCGATGGAACCCAGGCGGCCGACGCCGATGGCCGCGCCCGCGCCGATCGCGCGGGCCTGGGGAGGGTAGTAGAGCGGGGCGAGCGCGTAGATCACATAGGCGCCGCCCACCACGAAGAAGCCCGACAGCGCCGCGAAGCCGAGCAGACCCGGCAGGGCCTCGGTCGCGGCCAGGCCGTAGAGCCCGGCGGCGAGCCCGACGAAGGTGAGCACCGCGGGCACGGCGTAGCCGATGCGATCGGCGACGCGGCCAAGCACCAGGGCGCCGACCACGCTGAAGCCGTTGAACCACAGCGAGGCCGTGGCGCCGACCTGCGGCGAGAACCCGCGCGCCACGGTCAAGGTCGGGAGCCAGTTGACCATCAGATAGGTGACGAGCAGGTCGAGCCCGATCAGCAGCCACAGCAGCAGGGTCGCGAGCGCGCGGCCTTCACCGGCCAGGGTGTGGACCAGGCGACGATCCGCGGACGGATCGGACTGGGGCCGGGTCTCGGGCAGCAGGAAGGCGATCAGGGGCGCCACGACCAGGGGCAGGACGCCGCCGATCACGAACAGGGTGCGCCAGTCGAGCGCCGCGCCGCCGATCTGGGCCAGCAGAGCGACGGCCGAACCGCCCGCCGGTATGCCGCAGAACATGCTGGTGGTGGTGGCCGCGCGGCGGTTGGCCGGGCTGATCTCATTGGCGACCGCGATCAGGTTGGGCATGGCGCCGCCGAAGCCCAGTCCGGTGAGGAAACGGGCGAGCGCCAGGGTCTCGTAGGTGTGAGTGAGCGCGGTGACGATGGAGAAGAGCCCGAAGGCGGCCACCGAGGCGACGAGCACGGGCTTGCGGCCGATACGATCGGCGAGGCCACCTCCCGCGAACGCGCCCAGCATCAGGCCCAGCATCGCGGCGCTGCCCGCCCAGCCGACCTGGCTGGGGCCGAGGTGAAGCTCCGGTGCGAGACGTGGCGCGCCGATGCCGAAGGCCTGGATGTCGTAGCCTTCGAGCGCCGCCACGATGAAACACAGGATGACGATCGCGCCCGGACCGACGCGTCCCCGTAGTGCCGGCGTCGCCATGGAGAGCCCCTTCCCGATTCGACGGCCCATCAGAGCGAAGGCCGGGCGGGCGCGCCAGGATTTTACGGCGTCCGTTCGGCCGCAAGCGTTGCGGCGCGCGCCGGGCGCGGCCATGGTCGCGGCGATTCGAGGCGCCGCGAGAGGGAATGACGATGCGCAAGACAGGCATGGCGACCGGAGTGGCGATGGCCCTTGCCCTGGCGGCGGCGGCCGAGGCCGCGCCGGCCAATGCGCCGCCCAAGGTGGCCAGGGACGCCAAGGTGTGGTCGGCGGCCGAGGCCGCGCGTCCGGCGCAGCTCGACCTGCTCAAAGAAGTGGTCAACATCGATTCGGGCACCGGCGACGTCGAGGGCGGGCGGAAGGTCGCCGCCGTTCTGACCGCGCGGCTGAAGGCGCTGGGAGCCAGCATCGAGTCCGTGCCCGCCGAGATCGAGGGCCTGCCGGAGAACACGGTCGCCACCTTCACCGGAACCGGCAAGGCGAAGATCCTGCTGATCGGTCACATCGACACGGTGTTCGGCCCAGGCACGGTGGCCAGGTGGCCGTTCAGCATCGAGGGCGACCGGGTGCGCGGACCAGGCGTCGGCGACGAGAAGGGCGGAGTGGTGGAGGCCGTCACGGCGCTGAAGATCCTGAAGGACCTCGGCTTCACCAACTATGCGAAGATCACCCTGTTGATCGAGACCAGCGAGGAGCGCGGTTCGCCGGGGACGCGGGCCCTTATCGACAGGCTGGTGAAGGCCCATGACGTCGAGCTGAACCTCGAGCCGGGCGATCCGCCGGACTCGGTGACCGTCTGGCGCAAGGGCAGCTCGACCATCGACATCGACGTGAAGGGCCGCGCGGCGCACGCCGGCGTGGCGCCGCAGGACGGGCGCAACGCGGCGACCGAGCTCGTGCACCAGCTGGCCACCGTCGACCAGTTCCCGCACTCCGGCGACGGGCTGACGGTGAACCTGACGATCATCAACGCCGGCAGTCGCTACAACATCATCCCGGAGGATGCGCGGGCCCAGATCAACGTGCGCATGCGCGAGAAGGGCGACATCGACAAGGTGCAAGCCGCCTTCGAGGAGGCGGCGAAGACGACAGTGGTGCCGGACACCAAGGTGACCGTGAGCCGGGAGACCTCGTTCCCGCCCCTGCCGAACAATCCGTCGACGGACGCGCTGGCCCAGCGGGCGGCGGCGATCTACGCGGGGCTGGGCCTGACGCTCGGCTTTGGCGGCAATGGCGGGGCGTCCGAATCGGCCTTGAGCCACGAGGCCGGGACGCCGGCCCTGGACGGGCTGGGCCCGGTGGGAGGCGACTTCCATTCCGAGAAGGAGTGGATGGACCTGAAGTCGGTGACCCCGAGGACCTATTTGCTGACCAAGCTGATCATGGAGCTCGGCGCAAAACCGCCGAATAAGGCGCAATGACATTTCGCTGACACATAGGTGGCGTTAAGCCAGGCGCACGCGTCGGTGGCGCGTGACCGAGGAGAGCATGTCAGTTGACATACCCAGGTTCGATTTTCCGTAAGCGTCCCGGCAACTTAGCGCGCGACGCCCGACGCAACGCAAGACTGCGCTGGGCGAAGGTTGCGACCTTGGTGGCCGCCGGCCTGCTCGCGGGCTTCGTGTTGCAGCCGGCCTTCGGGCGCGATCCCTACGTGGCCTTCTATCCGGTGGCCCCGCTGTGCGCCTGGGCCATGGGGCCAAGGCCCGGCCTGGTGGCGACGGTTCTGTCGGCCGTGGTCGCCTTCGTGTGCCTCGGCCCCGGCGCGGGGTCGCTGGACGTGGTCGGCGTCGCGGAACTGGCCGGCTTCCTGGCGGTCTCGGCCGCCGGCGTCGGCCTGGTCTCCAGCCTGGGCCCGGGCGCGGCGCCGGTCCGGCAGCCATCCGCAAGCGCAGCCCCTCCCGCCCGCAGGCCCAAGCCGGTCGTGGCCGCGCCCCTGCCTATCCTCGAGCCGGCAACCGCGGTGCTGGCGGCCGAGCCGGAGCGCCGCCGCGCGATCGGCTAGCCGTCGAGCTTGTCGGGTTTGAGGTTCAGCACGCCGCGGCGTTCGAGTTCGCCCAGCATCTGATCGATCTGGCTTCGCAGTTCGACCATGCCCTCGGGACTGAGGATCAGGAAGCCGGACTTCACGACCTGGGTCTGGCCGGCCTCGTCGGCCACCGCCGCGGCGAGGGCCACGCGGAAGGTCCCGGCCTGGAAGCCGAGCCCCGCCACCTTGTCCCCGAAGATCATGGGCAGGTCGAATTCTGGCAGGCCGGGCGGGCTGGACATCTCGCCATCCTAGGTGATTCCCGGCGGGCCGGCTCTGGCGCGGGGCGGGTCGGAGGGCTTAGATGGCCGGAAAAGGAGAGGCCCCATGCCCCGGTTCCAGGTCACACCGCTAACCCCCACCATCGGCGCCCTGATCGAGGGCGTCGACCTGGCGCAAAGGCTCGACGACGAGGGGCTGGCGCAGGTGCGCGCGGCGTTGCTGAAGCACCAGGTGATCTTTTTCGAGGACCAGCACATCAGTCCGGTCCAGCACCGCGACTTCGCCGCCAGGTTCGGCGCCCTGCACACACATCCGCTCTATCCGGGCGTGCCGGAGGCGCCGGAGCTGTTCATCCTGGACAACCACGCCGGCAATCCGACCGACAACGACAGCTGGCACACGGATGTGACCTTCATCGAGACGCCGCCCATGGCCTCGATCCTCTACGCCAAGCACCTGCCGCCGAACGGTGGGGACACGATCTGGTCGAACATGAAGGCGGCCTATGACGCGCTGTCGCCCACCTTCCGCGAGTTCCTGAGCGGGCTGGACGCCGTCCATGACTTCGCCCGCGGCTTCCCCCAGCGCGGGATCGTCGCCAAGGGCGCGGGCGAGGACAAGCACGCCAAGGCGATGGAGGAGCACCCGCCGGTGCTGCACCCGGTGGTGCGCACCCATCCGGAAACCGGCGAGGACGGGCTGTTCGTCAATTTCGGTTTCACCGAACGGATCAAGGGCCTGCGACGCAAGGAGAGCGACGCGATCCTGAACATGCTGTTCGAGCATATCCAGAAGCCGGAATTCCTGGTGCGCTGGCGCTGGAGCGAGAACGCCGTCGCCTTCTGGGACAACCGCGTGACCCAGCACTACGCCGTGAACGACTACCTGCCCCACCGCCGGATCATGAACCGCGCCACGGTGCTGGGCGACCGGCCCTATCACCGCTCGCGCGCGCCGCAGGGCCTAAAGACCGCCGCGGAATAGGACGCCCGAACGCACGGACCGCCAAAAAGAAAGCGCCGCCGGTCCGAAGACCAGCGGCGCAAACTTTTACAGTGAACCCTAAGCGACTTAGGCGGCCAGGACCGCACGGCGACGCGAGCGGAGCACCATGCCCACCGCGCCGAAGCCGAGGATCATCATCGCCCAAGTGGTGGGCTCCGGCACGCCGATCACGAAGCCTTGCGACTTGCCGCCGTCGGCGAGCAGGACGTAGGCGTTGCCATGCAGGCTCGGCGCCAGCGCCACGTAGGAGCTGATGTACGAGTTGATGGCCGAGGTGCCGCCCGTGACCGTGTAGGCCGGGTACTCGATCGCCCAGATCGCGCCTTGGATGCCGGCCAGCTTGTTGGCCAGGTCCGGAGCACCGATCTTGAACAGGTTCGAGCCGAGCGCGGCCAGACCGTAGATCTGGCTGACTTGCGACGAGGTCAGCGCATTGCCGTGACCGTCGGTCGTCAGCGTATCCACATGGTACTGAGCCGGGACGCCGATGCCCAGGAACAGATTGATGCAGAAGCCCAGAACGGTGAAGTCCGGGTCACCCGGGCCGACGCCGAAGTTGTAGGTAATTTCCAGGCCAGTGGCGTCCGGGTTCTTGAACAGACCAGGACCCGTGACCGTGACCTTACCAGGGCCATATTCGTGCACGTCGGAGACGTACACCTCGGTGGCCGCGGACGCATGAGT